>CAZVDE010000055.1:0-10277 GCA_964626065.1 uncultured Clostridiaceae bacterium
GCTACAACTGCGCAACCCGCTGATGCTCGATTTTATAAGAGTAGCGATCGGGGCGATAAATATTAAAGGCATATTCTACCGGTTTTCCGTCTGTCCCATATGCGATTCGATTCATGAATAAAACGGGTTCATTCACATCTATGCCCAGCCTATGGGCGGTGTCTTTTGAGGCTCTACTGACTTTTATTGTTTCGGTTGCCCCTGCGATGGCAATACCGTTTTGTTCCAGGATTGAATACAGGGATCCATCTGTTAATACACCGGCCTCGACCCCAACACGATCCCAAATTCTTTCGGGCAAATAGACTTCGTGTAGGCCCACGGGTTCTTCATCGACAGACATCAATCGTTTGATCCTTACTAAAGTATCTTCGTTTTCCCTTAAGGCCAGCGCCTGGGCGATATCGCCGGAGGCCTTAAGCCCGGCTTCGAAACTGATTAGTTTGGCCCCGGGTTTCTTCCCGCTTCTAATTACGTCTTCGGTAAAACTTGTCAATCCCGGCATACCTCTTGTAAGCTTCGATTCAGTCTTGACTACGAATGTCCCTCTACCAGGCACTCGAAAGAGTTTCTTTTGGCGAACCAGTTCCAAAACGGCCTGCCGGACAGTGGCTCTACTTACGCCCAGCGCCTCGGCGATATCGGCCTCGGGCTGGAGCAGTTCCCCCTCTTTTAGTTTTCCCTCTTCCAGTTGGTTACTTATGATTTCCATTATCTGATAATAAAGAGGAATCGCACTATTGCGGTCAAGCAAATTCTTATGAAATTTGGACATAATAAGCCCTCCGTTTCACAATGTATGTACAATACTATTCGCCGCCCCTTCTTCTAATCCCTGCAATTGTAAAAATAATATGATGGGTGAAAAAGGCGCAACCGGGTCATCAGCTTTCTACGTTTGCAGCCTGTTTAGGCGGCTATACCGCCAAAGCGGCCTGTTGGCCAGTGGTGCTATGGAAGAAGTATCCAGCCTTTTTTTGCATTTTGGTCCATAATAAAACAGAGTTTAAAGTTGAATTAAAAAGAAGGAATCTAAGTGCTGTTGTTGAATGTAGATAACATCGAATGTATGTACATTGTTCTTGGAGCGTTGATTTGTCGTTTTGAGCGTCTTTATCGCAATGCCAGTGATCCGTTGCGGGCAAATAGTGGTTATGTCGGGGGGGTGATAGCTCAAGCAATGGCGTTGTCGGGTAAGTTGTATTTATCCAGCAGTAAAACACAATTATCCAGGGGGTATAAGTAGTGAAAAGAATTTTATCGTTGAGCTTAGTAATCTCATTGTTAGTCGGACTGTTTGCTCTACCGGCTTTTGCCACTCAAAAAGAATTCCGGTTTGTCATAGTGCCCAAAGTTGTGCACCCTTGGTTCGATAAGGTTCATGACGGCGGTAAAGAAATGGCCGCTTTCTTGTCCGAACAGACCGGTGCCAAGATCGTTATTGACTACAGGGCTCCTGCCACGGCAGACGTTGTTTTGCAGAACACTATCATTGAGCAAGCGGCCGCTACGCGTCCGGACGGAATCGCGATTGATCTTCTTGACGGCGACGGCAACAGGGCTGTTATTGAATCCGTTCTCAAGCTCGGTATTCCGGTTGTTGTTTTCGACTCGGAGGCACCGGAGGATTTGGGCCTTCTGAACATCGGTAACGACTTTGCTAAACAAGCGGAAATTGCAGCTGAACGTTTGGTAGATATGCTGGGCGGCAAGGGTAAAGTTGCGATTATGCAGGGTGTTCCCACCGCGCCGAACCACAGAATCCGTTATGAAGCTCACAAAGCAACTTTTGAAAAATATCCCGGTATCGAAGTAGTTGCAGAAGGTGTCGACAATGATGATATCGAGACCGCTCAAAGCCAGGCTGCGGCGATTTTGGCCGCCCATCCTGACCTAGACGGGTTTGTATCTTGTAACGCCTCCGGGCCTATCGGCATCGGCCTTGCCATTCGTGAAGCCGGCCGGACCGGAAAAGTCTTAAGTGTTGGAATGGATGACCTCGAGCAGCTGTTGGTTCTCATCGACGAAGGCGTAGTGGATTCTTCCTCCTCTACAAAACCGTATATGCAGGGCGGCTGGACCATTCTTTCTCTCTGGATGGCTAAATTGGGTCAACCGATTCCCCAGACAATCGATACGGGCATCGCTGTTATTCACGCCGACAATCTGGACACCTATATGTACGAATAGTTTCATTCGTCACTTTCCAGGATTGCTAGGGTTTTTCCCTAGCAATCCTGGTTGTCTCGTCAAGGGGGTTGATTAAGCTGATAACGCTTGAAGCAGTTGGAATTACTAAATCTTTTCCCGGAGTTTTAGCGTTAGATAATGTAGACGTAGCTTTTAAGCGCGGAACCGTCCACGGCATTGTAGGTGAAAACGGGGCGGGGAAAAGCACGTTGGTTAAGGTCTTAACGGGAGTCTACACGCCTGATCGGGGAACAATTTTGATCGATGGCGAAGAGGCAGTGGGGCACAGCCCGCTGTTTCGCAAGCTGGCTTATGTCCCTCAGGAATTAGATCTGTTCGATCATATGAGTGTCGCGGAAAATCTATTTATGCCCTTTAGTCGTTCCGGATTTTCCAATGTTATAGTCCGCCGCACTAAATTGAACAAACTTGCCGTTCCTTGGCTGGAGAAATTCCAAATCCAGGCACGGCCAACAGATCTTGTCAAGGACATTTCCGTTTCCAATCAACAGCTTTTACAGATCGCGCGCGCGGCTGTCAATAAATATTTCGATGTTTTAATCTTGGATGAACCTACCACGAGTTTGACTGAAAGGGATACAGAAAGGCTATTTTCCGTTATTCAGCAGATTAAAGAAGAAGATAAAGCGATCATTTTCATTTCTCATAAACTTGATGAACTGTTCAACATTTGCGATGAACTGACTGTTCTGCGCAACGGGCGGAAAGTGGCCCAGGCCCCCACAGCCGATGTGGATAGGCAGTGGATCATTAAAAACATGACTGCCAGGGAGATTGTTGAGGAAGAGGTATTTCGTCCTCGGACTCAATCGCAGGATGTGATTCTTGAAGTCAACTCCTTGAGCGGGCTTGGCTTTTCAGATATAGATTTTGAGCTGCGTAAAGGGGAAATTCTTGGATTTGCGGGCCTGGTTGGTTCCGGTAGAACTGAGATTATGCAGACGTTGTTTGGCTATCTACCCATGGGTGGGGGAAGCATTCGCCTCAACGAAAAGATCATAAGGCCGGGGAACACACACCGGTCGATTAGAAACGGGTTGTACTATCTGCCCGAGGAACGTAAGCAGCAGGGAATTCTGCCTTTGCTCAGTGTAAAGCATAATATTAGTATTTCTTTCTTAAACAGGCTGATTGTCGGGCCTGTTATCAACCGTAAAAAGGAAAACGAAGTGACTAAAGGCGTTGTAAGCGAATATGAGGTCAAGACGCCAAGCCTCCAGCAGCAGATTCGATTCTTAAGCGGGGGCAACCAGCAAAAGGTAATTATTGGCCGAGCAATGCGCTGTTCGCCCGAAGTATTAATTTTCGATGAACCCACAAAGGGGATTGACGTGGGGGCGAAGGTCGAGATCTATAGAATTATGAGGGATCTGGTTGAAAAAACGGGTATAGGAATAATTCTGATTTCCTCGGATCTGAATGAACTGGTTAGGTGTTCAAACCGCATCATTACCATCTATGCGGGGGGCAAAACGGGTGAATTCAGCAGCGATACGGACGTTGCCGAGATCATGGACGCCATGTTCGGGGAGACAATTAAATCAAATGGGGGTTGTGCTGTATGATGTTAACAGCCGAGTCGGGGACAGGTCAGTCAAAACTTGCAAATCTGTGGAAGAAGCTGCATATTAGCGGTGCGTTTGTGGCATTAGTCATTATTATTTTCATTGCTGCAATTGCCTCTCCGTATTTCTTAACTGCTTATAATCTTCAGTCGGTTGTTAGAAACCTTGCCTTCGTGAGTATTATAGGCTTGGGGCAGGCTTGCCTTTTAATTTTGGGTGAATTGGATCTTTCAGTAGGCCCCATGGCGGGCTTGTGCGGAGTCATTGGCGGGATGCTGATGGTTAACGCGGGCGTAAACCCTTATTTGTCCTTTGCGTTAATGCTCTTAATCGGTGCTGCATTCGGGTTTGTCAACGGGGTGTTAGTCGCGGGTTTGGGGTTGAACTCTTTAGTGGCCACTATTGGGATGTCCGGCGTGTACAGGGGTATTAACCTTGTCATCTCCAAGGGCCGTGCCATTACCGGAATTCCTAAACAGATTCACTTCTTGGGGCAGGGGGACCTACTTGGGGTGCCAATGCCTTTTGTTGTCATGCTTATAGTCTTGGTTGGTGTTGTCTTTTTAACCCGGTACACCCCCTTTGGAAGGTACATGTACGCCATCGGGAACAGCAGCGAGGCCGCATCTATTCTGGGCATTCGCGTTTCATTGGTCAGGATAGTCACTTATATGCTTGTGGGGGTTTTGAGTGCACTGGCCGGTATGTTGATGGTGGCCCGTTTGGGTTCCGCCCAGCCTAGTATCGGCGAAGCTTGGGTGCTGAACTCAATTGCCGCCTCTGTTATAGGCGGGGTTGCCACTACCGGTGGTGTGGGTAGTCCAGCCGGTGCATTGATGGGAGCCGCGATCATTGGTGTGATTGAAAACATTATTGTTTTGTTTGGAGTATCCCCCTATTGGCAAACGGCAGTCAGCGGCGTCATCGTAGTTGGAGCTATTTCCTTGGATTCCATTTCTAGGATATTCGCATCAAGAAGGCGGTTAGGAGGGGCACGATGAATCTAGGTTTGAATCTATCATTTGCAGTAAAACGTTGGTTGGAACCGGAATATTTAGCCAATATGCTTCGGGAAGAACTAGAAGTGAAGCATATTCAGTTCACCTGGGATTTGCTTGATCCGTGGTGGCCCCGGGAAGTTCGCGATCGCCTTGCTCGGCAGTGGGGCGATGCCTTTCGCCGGGAGGGCCTGATTCTGGACGGTACTTTTGGCGGGCTGGCCGCTTACACCTATCCCCAGCTGTTGGCACCAACGACTGAACAGAGTGCGGTTTCTGTGCAGTTTTTCAAGCGCGCCATAGATATGACAATAGCCATGGGTGCCACAAGTATCGGGACGCCCGTGGGCGGCATGAGTTATCAAGATGCACGAGACGAGAAAATTCGGGATAAAATCTACCATAGGGCGTTGGACTCCATCCGGGAGCTGGCAGCGTACGGTAAATCGGTGGGATTGGAGAAAATTGTCATCGAACCTACACCGCTTTTTACTGAATTTCCGGGTACGCCCGAAAATTGCCAAACCTTTATGCAGGATTTACAGGGTACTACCGATATTCCTGTGCTGTTGCTGCTCGATTGGGGGCATGCTTTAATGGAGCCATATCTCGGTGAAGATGCGGATGTTGAAAAATGGCTCGATGCCTGCGGCCCCTACATTGATTGTTTCCATCTGCAGCAGTGTGATGGACAATTAGATCGCCATTGGGGTTTTACCCAGGAAGGCATTATCGATGTGGGCGAACTTAATAAAACACTGGAGAAATACAATCTTGACAATCTGCTCAGCTTCGTAGAAGTTGTCTACCCCTTCGAGATGACGGATGAGGATGTGTTTGCCGATATTAAGGCGACGATGCGAATTTTGCGTGCAGACTGGAGGTAGTTGGGATTGGATTACAGAAAACAAGCCAAAATAATAATCGACGAATTCAGTGAGGTTTTTGACCGCATAGACACTGCCCGGATCGGGGCCTTCATTGAGAAAATTAAAAAGGCGAACAAAGTAATATTGATCGGGGTCGGAAGGGAAGGCCTCGCTACAAAAGCGTTTTGCATGCGTCTGATGCATTTGGGCATTGAAAGCCATTGGATTTGGGATACCACCACACCGGCGCTGGAACGGGGTGATTTATTAATCGCTACCAGCGGAAGTGGGGCAATAGGCCACATCGACTATGTGGTGGAAACGGCCAAGCAAAGAGGCGCCGATGCAGCGGTTATTACCGGGGATCCGGGAGGGCGAACCGCGCAAAAGGCGGATCTGGTGCTTTTCGTTCCCGCGTCCGTCTATTTAGGGAAGGCGGAGGTAGTTCCTTCTGTCCAGCCCATGGGCAATTTATTTGAACAGTGCTTGTTCGTGCTATTTGATATGATCATTATGGATATGCGAGAGCAGATGGGAGTGGCGTTTGAGCAAATGGAAGCACGCCACCGTAATCTGGAATAGTCATGTGAGGTGAACGGGGAATGGATCATGTATTAACGGCGAATCAAGTGAAGGCCATGCTGCTTGAGGTCTGCGACGCTATTGTCAGTTCGGAAGAAATTCTGGGCCAGGCAGATCGAGATATTGGTGATGGCGATCACGGTATAGGCATGTCGCTTGGGTTTTCTTCCGCGAAGGAAGTCTTAGCGGATCAGGATTTTACCGATGCCTACCAAGTATTCTCTACTTTGGGCAGGACTATGATCTCTGTGATGGGCGGTGCCTCCGGGATCATTTTTGGCCTGCTGTTTTACGGAGGTTCTAAAGGGAAGGAAGCGCAAGGACAGCTGACCACGGAAGATGTCTATAAGCTTTTCCGGGACTCCATGCGCGAGATTCAAAGTAAAGGCGGCGCCGGCGTTGGGGACAAGACCATGATCGATGCTCTCGATCCAATGGTCGCTTCGATGCAATCGAGCGCGGATAAGAATGCCTCTTTTAAAGAATTCTTCGCGGCAGCCAGTGCGGCTGCGGAGCAAGGCAAAGAAAAGAGCAAAGAGTATATCGCAAAATTCGGCAAAGCAAAAGCACTGGGTGAACGGGCAATTGGTTTTCCGGATGCGGGCGCTTTATCTGTCTCAATAATTGCGCAAGCGATGAGTGCGTGGGCCAAAAAAGAGTTATAATTTAAACCACGGTGTTGACTACGGAGGTGCGTTATAAATGACAAAAAAACACTATGTGATTGGATGTGACAACGCAGCTGTCGGGCTGAAAAAACAACTAATCGGTTTACTGGAAGAACTTGGACATTCCTATGAAGACGTGGGTGTAGGCTCAGAAGGCGATGAGACGATCTATCCCTCCATAGCTGAAGCGGTTGCGCGCCGGATTATGGAAAGTAATTATGAAAAAGAAGGAATCTTAATTTGTGGTACGGGTATCGGAATGGCGATCACGGCCAACAAATTCCCCGGAATTTATGCCGCGGTTTGCCACGATAATTTTTCCGCCGAAAGGGCTCGTTTAAGCAATAATACCAACGTCATTTGTATGGGTGCCAGAGTAATTGGGCCTGAACTAGCTAAGAAAATCTTAAGAGAATGGTTAAGCCTCGAATTCCAAGGGGGCCGCTCCCTGCCCAAAGTCTCGCGGATTGAAGAAATTGAAAGCGAGATGTTTCGTGAAAGCTGAAAAACAAATGCTGTACCTAGGCAGTAATCTAAAAATGTATAAAACGATAAGCGAGACCGTTTCGTTTTTGACCCGCCTCGCCGCCTTAACGCGGGATGTTGACCGGGAGCAACTTTGTTTGTTCATTATTCCGTCATACACTGCACTCGATGCAGCGGTGAAGGCGGTTCATGGGCAGATTCGCCTGGGTGCGCAAAACATGTTCTGGGCCGATAGCGGCCCTTGGACAGGTGAAATTTCACCAATAATGCTGAAGGACCTAAATCTGGATATTGTGGAACTTGGGCACTCCGAGCGTCGGCGGCATTTTGGGGAAACGGATCGTAGTGTGAATAAAAAGGTGCTTGCCGCCCTAGAACACAATCTCACCCCGCTGATTTGTGTGGGTGAGACGCTGCAGGAGAAGAATCATGGCATTCAGGTGGAAAAACTGCGGCAACAGCTGAAAATAGCGCTGTACGGCGTCCCCGAGACGAGGATTGGCCGTATCTGGCTTGCCTATGAACCGGTCTGGGCCATCGGTGAGGCGGGAATTCCCGCCGACCCCGCATACGCAGGCTCCATGCACAAGGTGCTGCGCGATGCGCTGGCGGAGCTTTATCCGGGCCGGGCAAATCTTGTTCCCATCCTGTATGGCGGGAGCGTCAATTTGGACAACGCCGCGCATTTAATACAAGAACCGGAAATTGACGGTTTGTTTATTGGCCGGGCTGCCTGGCAAGCAGACTCTTTTTATGAGATCATCTCGCGGGTTTTACCGCTTTGGTTGGAAAAAGTTAAGGGGGGTCCCACTCATGAAAAAACTCATTAATGATCCTAAGCACATTGTACGGGAGCTGTTCGAAGGGTTTCATGCGCTGCACAGCGACGAGTTTGACTTACTCAGTGACGCTAATGTAGTGGTGAAAAAAGAGATCAATGATCGCACAGTTCTACTCATCGGCGGAGGCAGCGGCCATGAGCCTCTTTTTCTGGAGTTCATAGGCGACGGGCTGGCCGATGCGGTCTGCCAGGGCAATGTCTTTGCCGCCCCGTCGCCTGACGTAATTCTTAAGGCGACAAAGGCGGTGCATCGCGGCCAAGGCGTACTTTTTGTTTACGGCAACTATGCGGGAGATAACCTGAATTTCGATATGGCGGCGGAATTGGCAGAATTTGAGGACATCAAGACGGCTACAGTGCGGGTTATGGATGACGTCGCGTCCGCACCTCCCGAAAGAATCACGGATAGAAGGGGTATTGCCGGCGACTTGTTTGTGATTAAGATTGCCGGTGCGGCCTGTGCCGCAGGGTTAGATCTTGATGAGGCGCACCGCGTAACTGTAAAAGCCCGCGACAACACGCGGACAATGGGGGTGGCCCTTTCTCCGGGCACAATTCCCGGTGCTAATAAGGCCACGTTTGAGTTGGCGGATGATGAAATAGAAATAGGTATGGGCCTGCACGGGGAGCCCGGTGTAAGAAGGGGCAAGATTAAACCCGCAGATGAACTAGTAGTGGAACTATTAGATCTGATCATCCCCGATCTGCCTTTTGAACCTGAAGACGAGGTTTGTGTCTTGGTCAACGGCTACGGAGCAACTACTAGGATGGAGCTTTTAATCTGCATGCGCAAGGTGCTTCAGCAGTTAGAAAGCAGAAACATTAAAGTGCATGATGCCCACGCTGGTAACTATGCAACCTGCCAAGAGATGTCCGGGTTTTCCATTACTCTGATGAAACTTGATGACGAACTTAAAAAGTACTATGATCAGCCAGCTTGCAGCCCCGCATTCCGGAAAGATTAAACTATCTCTAATGTGGTGAAAAAGCCTCGGGTGCCTTTTGTTGTACCCGGGGCCTATTTTCATGCTCTGCTGGAGTGGGGGCACTTCGTGTTTTTCCACAAGTTAGGAGATAAGGCCCATGCTTATGAACATGAAAGATCTGTTAGCAGTTGCTAATGAACATAATTTTGCCGTTCCTGCTTTTAATATCGGTACTAATGAGATGCTGAACGGGGTTATTGAGGCCTGTGAAGAAACGGGAGCCCCCGTAATTTTGGCTTTCCAGCCGGCGGCCCTAAAATTTCAGGGCGATGCGTTCATGCTCAGCTGTCTTGGTGCTGCGCGAGCATGCACCATTCCGGTCGCGGTTCATCTTGATCACGGCCGGACAATGGAAGATATCATGCGCGGGGTGCGCACCGGGGTTACATCGGTGATGATCGATGCTTCCCATCTGCCCTTTGAAGATAATGTGGCTATTACAAAGCGTGTAGTTGATCTGGTCAGGCCCTTGGGCATCTCGGTGGAAGGAGAACTGGGCACCATCGGAACAACCGAGGGCGATACTGAGGGCGGGGCAGAAGAGATTGTTTTGACGCGGCCCGGCGATGCAGCCGAATTTGTGGCGAGAACCGGTATTGACGCCTTAGCTGTTGCGATAGGTACAGCCCATGGGTTGTACCCGGCAGGATTCATTCCCAAGTTAAATCATGCTTTACTGTCGGAAATTAAGGCAAAGGTAGAGGTACCGTTAGTCTTGCATGGCGGCTCAGCTAATGGGGCGGAGGAGATAGGAGAATGCGTGGAACGGGGCATTAATAAAATCAACATTTCCTCCGATATAAAAGATGCCTTTTACCGGCAGCTTCGTCGTACACTGGCCGCGGATACCAAAGTAAGGGAGCCTTTTTTGTTGTACCTTGACAGCGTGGCAGCGATGAAAAAGGTTGTTTTCGAAAAAATCCGTTTACTGCGGGCTGAAAACAAGGCGGGGCTTTACTAAAAAACGAGAAGGGGTGGATTGAAATTGGCAAATCTCCTTTTGGGGCTGGACATTGGTACATCTGCAGTTAAGGCAGTTTTGTTAGAGGCGAAGGGCGATGTTTTAGGCAG
>CAZVDE010000056.1:0-9857 GCA_964626065.1 uncultured Clostridiaceae bacterium
GCTGACCAATTTGACGGTATTCTCCTGATAGAAGTGGGGCACTGGGAAGCGGCCGAGCAAAGCGTAAGGGTTGTACGGGAATATTTGGCCGCACTAGATTGATCATTTGCGGGTGCGGCCCGCGATTCGCCCGCTCTTGCTGCAGGACTTTGTACGGTAGCTGCAAAAGAATGGCGAAGAGGGGTGATCGCTTGCTCTACAAAAACCCGGACTACAGAAAGGCGAAAGGCGGACGGCGGATAATCGTCATGTGCGCCCACTGTAAAACGGAGATAATCTTATACGAGAAGGTGGGCCCGGGGGGGCTTTTGAGAATGTACGTGGACAGAATTATCGAAAGCTCAATTAAATTACCCAAAGGGGGCCTCTTCTGCCCCGATTGCTCTGCACAGCTCGGTGCTAGGGGAGTTTTGAGGAGAAACAAGAAACAGGCCTACCGCTTGATACGAGGTGCCTTCAACGTAAGGGAAGCGGAACGGTAAAAATAAAGGGCGTGTTGGGAAACAATTACCCGCACGCCCTTTGTAGTTGATAGAATCAGATTATTTTAAGATTAGCGATACTAAGTTAAAGGAACTGATGACGGGAAGCATGATCACGGAAACGGTGGCCATCATTTTGATCATGATGTCCTGGTTCGGTCCCACAACGTCTTTGAAACCATCACCGACCGTGTCGCCAATAATACCCGCATCATGGATTTCTTTGTAGCGGGCTTCCCCGTGCTTGGCAATCAACTCGTCCTTCATACTTTGGATCAGTTTCTTGGCGTTGTCCCACGCGCCGCCGCTATTAGCGGTGGAGGTGGCCATGACAACGCTGTCTAGAATTGTACCCAGTAGAAAGCCGCCAACGAACAGTGGCCCGAAAACGAAGCCGCCAATGATTGGCGATAACAGAGAAACTAAAACGGGCAGTTTCATCTGTTTTATGGCACTGTGGGCACAGATATCCACGCACTTGCCGTAATCGGGTTTTTCTTCGAACGTCATGATCTTGGGGTTAGCTTTAATTTGCCTGCGCACTTCATCCACCATTTCTTTGGCATTGTGGCAGACCGCGTTCAACATTGCCCCTGATAACCAGTGCATTACGCCCACACCGAAGAATGCGCCGCCCAGCGCAACATAATTGATAATATTCAGTGTGCCGTCTTGGTCTCCCAAGTTCGCAAAGGACATCATCATGGCCAATGCCGCCAAGACTCCGGAGCCGATGGCAAAGCCCTTGCCGATGGCAGCCGTTGTGTTTCCTTGGGAATCTAAGCTGTCTGTGATGTGGCGAACTTCGGGGTCCAATTTTGCCATTTCCGCAATACCGCCCGCGTTATCCGCGATAGGTCCGAAGGTGTCCACTGTGACTGTTGCCACAACAAAAGAAAGCATACCCACCGCGGCAATGGCTGAACCGTAGAGGCCGGAAAAATAGCTGGAAATTATAATGGCACCGCCCAGCGTGATGCAGGTTGGCAGGCAGCTGCGCCAGCCCGAACTCATGCCCCCCACGATTACTAGTGCCGGCCCTTCTTCCGCAAGGGCAGCAATATTCTGTGTTTCTTTATAGCTGTCGCTAGTATAGCGTTCTGCAAATACACCTAAAAGAATACCCGCGATAATCCCGGTGACCGCGCTAAACCAGGGGGAGATCCACCCGAAGCGGAATCCGATGTCTGCAAGGTCCTGACTGGCGAAGAACGAATGGCTGAGAACCAATGTTGAAATTGCAATGATTGCCGCCGAACTCCACAAGGAGATGTTCAGTTCGCGGGAGAGATCTCTGCCAGGCTTGCGCAGCAGGACATAGACTATGCCCAGAACACAAGCGATTAATCCAACACCTATGAAAGCAAAGGGATACTGCATCATGCGGTTAACTAATTCTTTGCTGATGGGGTTTGGCGTATTTAGGGCGGCAGTATAGATTGTGGTTGGAATGACGGCTGAGGATACAACCGCACTGATTGTACTCTCCAGTAGATCAGAGCCGTTGCCGTTTACGTCAGCAACGTTGTCACCGACACAGTCGGCGATGACAGCCGGGTTGCGCGGGTCATCCTCGGGAATGTTAAGTTCGGTTTTGCCCACCAAGTCCGCCCCCATGTCCGCGCCTTTGGTGTAAATGCCGCCGCCCAAACGGTTAAAGACTGCAATGGCGGAACAGCCCAGCGAATAGCAAGCCAAGACCTGTGGAAACATAACAAATTTTAGGCCAATCCAGCTGGTAACTTCCACGATATTGTCCGGATCGGAAAATTGGAGGATCATGCCCACGACAAGATAGACAATTAACAGACCCAGCATGGCAAAACCACCTACCGAAAGCCCCATAACCGATCCGCCCCGGAAGGCCACATTCAGTGCTTTGCCAAGGGTGTTGGGATCTTTTTTCTCGATGCCCAGGCGAGCCTCATTGGCAACGCGCTCGTTGTAAATAACGGCGGCCTTCATGCCAACCAGCCCCGCTAAGGTACTCATGATCATGCCCAATGCAAAGGCGAGGCCGGCCCAGGGTGAAAAAATTATGGCGAACAGCACCGCAATACCGGAGAGTATGGGAAAATAAATTTTGATTTCTCTTTTTAAAAATGCATCCGCCCCCTCCCGAATTGCATCCGCGATGTCCTTCATTTCGAGGTTGCCCGGTTCCATTCTGGTGCCTTTGCGGAAATTGTAGTAGGCAAAAATGAGTGAGAGGATAACACCTAACCCTACGAGGTAAATCATTGTCCATTCCATGCTAACACTTCCTTGCTTTTTTGTCGATTTGGTATAAATTGCTTAAGCTTTTGTCCAGATAATTATTGAAATGCTTACTACGTTTAATAGATACAAATTAAGAGGTGAAGAAACACCTTCCGTTTTAGTGCCCCGGCAGGCCATTTGGCGATCATTATCCCCCCTTATTTTGATACTGCCTGCAGGTACCTGATCTTGGCAAGACAATTGCACCAAAGAAGGGGCAGCACGCCTGTGGGATTCCCGCACCTGCCCCTATCAAGAAGTATGACATAAAGATTACGGAAAGGCAATAAGCCCAAGGGAATTAAATAGGATAAGGCGATGCCCGCCGACGGTTTACGCAAAATGGTAGGTGTTCTTCTCAGCATTACGCATTAAAACGAAGGGCCCGCCTATTGGCGAGTCCTTCGCTGATAATCAGTAATCCGGCAAGCGGCGGTGCCCTTTGTTATTTATTGCCTAAACGATAAAACTATGGCCGCAAATATTGCAGATTATCAAGAGGTTCTCTGAACCGTTCAAGATTGATTCCTGAGCCGAACCACATTGCGGGCAAACAACGGATGTGCTCGCCATTGCTTTATGCCCGACAATGTAGACTGCAAATTGTTGGCTGCATTCATCGCATGTTGCTAAAAACCGCCCCTGTAAATCGATGTCTTCTGATTTTCCGCAACCGGGGCATCGTATTTTAGCCATGGGTACATGCTCCTTTGTTGTTAATCTGTAACAGCTACAAAGACAAGGTCGAATTCGATGCCTATGCCCTGAATTAAATCGGTGGCGGCCTCCGTGGGAAGATTCAAATCGAATTCCACGTCTTCGTCTGCATCTCCGGCCAGTTCGCGACCGGTGTCTATCTTCTGGATTAGTCCGGCTAAGTTACCCGAATACAATTCAGCAGGGGTTCCCTCGGGGTCTGCAGTGACGGTAATAATAAGCCTTTCCGCCAACAGGCGTGCATTTTGAGGGGTAACTCCGTTCGCCGGGTACCAATCGGCCGATACATAGTAACGGATATCTACATCTTCATTATCATTTTTGATGTTGATTTTTTCTGAGGCCGCTGATTCGCCCATCCAGTTTGTTTCCGTAAAGATAGCTGTAGTCGGTGTAAGTGTAATAGATATTTCAGCAGTAGAGACCGCATTAGTGCCTTCTAGGGCCTGAAACGTAAAAGCCATAGGGGTTTCACCTCCTTCTAATGTTCAGGATATGGCGGAATTTCGACAATGTGTTGGTTTCGTTCAAGAATAGGACAACAGCTTCCTCGAAAAGGAATATGAAGTCATACCACAGCTTTTTTAAGTAAGGGGAATCTTTGTCCCTTTCCAAGAAGGTCCTGTTTCACCCGTAATGCATTGGCGATGCGATTGGGGGCGTGTCATTTCAAATGCAGTTTAATTTTGCAGGTTTTAACGAGGATTGTTTTATTTATAACTTTTCTAACTAAGATCTTGTGTTTCGTATAACCGCGCCCTACCCGAACGAGATTTCCTTTGTTAACTTTCATGGCGGTAAACACGAATTCACCCCCCCTTGTGGTTTGGCCATTTTCTATATATGCTATTCATTCAACGTTCCCGGTGTTCAACTCGGCAAACCTTAGTAAAGAGGGCTTGGCAAAGCAAAACGATGATACTATAATTAGTATAAAAGTTGCTCGCCCTTGGCCGGAAGGTGATTAAAAATGCAAAATATGAAGATAGTGGTTGATCCCCGCCTTGAACTTTTGTCCATCATCCAATTCTTTAGTGATTACGGTACGAAATACCGGCCCTTAACGGAGTTTGAGTCATCCTACAGCGAAGCGGTGCTCGAATATTTCTCCAATTACAGAAATCATCCGGTAGTAACGCTTTTTAGCCAACTTGTGGGCGGGGGATTCAACTTTTCCTATCCAGTTGATCTAGTACTTGATCTTGAATTTGATTTAGAAAATAACCTGCTTGTGCAGAACAAGCCTGTGGCGGGCCCGATTGCGGCGAGTGCGGGGGGAATGGGCCGGGTTGAATCATTTGTACGGGAAATGGCGGATTACGCGAAACGGGCCGATTTTGCTCGTTTTTTTGAAAACAATAAGCCGCTTTACAGTGCAATAACGGATGAGGTTAGGGTTAAGCTCTCCGGATTTGACGTTACGGCCGTCTTTGCCCACTATTATGGTGTGCGCTATGAAGGTTACAATTTAGTCTTAAACCCTCTCTGTGATCCAGGCGGCTACGGTATTTGGAAAGAAAACGAAGCAGGCGGGGTTGTCGCTTATGCTGTAACCGGCCCGGTGAAAGCCGCTGAAGGCACTCTCCATTTTGTGGGCGAGCCGGAAGGGTTATGCGCTTTTATCTGGCACGAATTCAGCCACTCCGTAATTAATCCGCTTACTACCTCGTATAGGGAAGAACTACATAAGTTTGCGATACTGTTTGAACCCATTGCAGACAAAATGAAGACCCTGGCTTACGGAAAATGGGAATTTTGCCTGAACGAGCATCTTGTACGGGCCTGCGTGATCAGGCTTTTAGCGCGGGAGTTTGCCGAAAATCGAGCGCAGGAACTGTTGGATTATGAGCGAAACTTGGGTTTTTACCTTTTGGATCCGCTGTTGGCTTGGTTTAGGAATTACGAAAAGGATCGGGCTTGCTATAACAATTTCGGGGAATATTTCCCCAGCGTGATGGCTGTTTTGGCAAAACTGTGCTGATTTAGTTACCGCACCAAAACCATGTTTCCGTAAAGATTGTGGGTTAGGGTAGATCGGGGTTTACCACAGGCAGATTTAAGGCATTGCAGAAAAAATCCCGCCATCGATGCACGTTATGTCTTCAATGGGAATGGCCACTTCGTTTTCCAGAATGATGATGCGCCGATAGCGGTCAATCTTTTTTACCGTCCCCGTTTCGGTCAGGTAGGCACCGCCTGATTTTCGTGCATCGGGTAAAAAATAAGTGATTGATAGGCGGGGCCGCTGATCAAGGTTTTGGGCAACGAGCAGTAATCTAGTGTTGAGCCGGGCCTTTGCTTCTTCGCTGAGCGTTATTCTTTTTTCAGTCAAGCGCTCCGTTTCCTCAATGGCCGCTTCGTGTCCGGATAGGGCGGCAAAGGGGGAAAACTGGGCGGCCCTATCCCGACGGGGCATCCGGGGGCGGGTGGGTGACCGGTGGTGGGGCCGGTTAATAATATCGTTATAGCTCTGATCAGAATAAGACTTCTTTTTCATGCTTTATGGCCCCCAATCCGTTTGTTTTTATCCCTGGCGGTGGCGTCCTCCAGTAAACTGATCCCTTTTAGGACGCTGTTTTTACCGTATCTTTTCTGAATGGCCAAGAGTGCTTCTTGTGCCTTTTTTTCTTTTTCCAGAGCCTCTCGTTCCGCAAGCCTTTCCCCATCATCCGAGAACAAACAAAGCTGCTCATAACGGGTTTCCCTGCTGCCGGTTTGTTCAATGACACGGTTAGCAGAGATAGTAATCTTGCGGACGAGCAGGTTTTTGTCAGCGATTCGCTCGTAAAGACGGAGCATGGCCCCGACAATTAACATCGTGCTGGATGTGGGGGCCCCTAGGTTCGCAGTGCCGCGGGCATGTTTGGGGATTTTTCTGCCATATGAATCCGTTGTGATTTCCCCTCGGTAGTCTTTGCTGATCTCAGGATCCGCAAGGCTTTCTCGATCATAGTTTATCGTTAAGACAACTTGATCCGTGACCAGCCCTTTGTCCACCAGATCGAGGACGAGTAAATCGGTCATTTCCTGTACAACCAGTCTTGCTTTTTCATAGCTGTAGGCGTGGGGCAGTACCTGTCCCGAACCGAGGCTCCTCTCTCGGGGTTGGTAGGCTTTTATGTCCGCAATAGTGCAGGGCTCCCAGCCCCAGGCGTGATCTATAAGCAGTTCGGCGTTAACGCCAAACAGCCTATAGAGTAGGTCCTCATTATGGTATTCATGTGGCTTGCCCAGCGAACATCTGGCCATATCACCCATGGTATAAAGGCCAACCGCTTCTAGTTTTGTGGCATAGCCCTTGCCAACGCGCCAAAAATCGGTTAAGGGCCGGTGGTTCCACAATTGTTTTCTATAAGACATTTCATCTAGTCCGGCGATGCGCACCCCATCTTGATCAGCCTTGCTTTTTTTGGCCACAATATCCATGGCGACTTTGGCGAGATAGAGGTTTGTCCCGATTCCTACTGTCGCCGTGATACCTGTTGTTTGCAGTACATCACGGATGATGGTCATGGCTAGTTCGTGGGCAGTTGTTTGATAAGTTGCGAGATAATCGGTGACGTCCATGAACACTTCGTCGATGGAGTATACGTGAATGTCCTCAGGTGCGATGTATTTTAGGTAGATGCCATAAATCCTGGTGCTGTATTCGAGGTACAAGGCCATTCTCGGGGTGGCGGTGATGTAATCTATGGCATAGGCCGGTTTGCTCTGCAGGACGGTATCATCCCAGGATTTATCAAGAAAGGCCTGATTGGGTAGTTTTCTTTTTCTTTCCGCATTGGCGGCGTTAATTTTTTGAATTGCTTGAAATAATCTCGGCCGGCCCGGTACACCATGTTTTTTAAGCGAAGGCGAAACAGCCAGGCAGATCGTTTTTTCGCTGCGCTCCGCATCGGCCACAACCAAATTGGTCGTTAAAGGATTAAGCCCCCGTTCAACACACTCCACAGAGGCGTAAAATGATTTAAGGTCAATGGCAAGATAAGTGCGCTGATTCCCGGCCACTTTCCGCGCCCCCCTTCGCAGTCTACCCCTATTATAATAGAACTTCACCTCCGGGGGAAACGGCCAGCAATTTCCAACGTTATCGCCCTAAAGTGGCGGCACAGGTTTAGAACTATCAATAAATCGGCCTGGATAGTTCCGTCTATGACAAGGGAAACAGTCTATTTTGACGAATTCGTAAAGCAATAAAATGGTGTGCGCAGCGGGAAAAAGTGTGGGGTGAAAAAAATGACAAAAACCAGAACTTATTCGTTTGGCTCATCCAAAAGGGAAGGGCATGATGCCTCCGAGTTTTATAACCGCAATATCCATGGTATCGATTTATTCTCCGTTTTTTCCCACCTAAGCGCTCTGCAGCCTAAACGCAGCTTAAAGCCTGCAAAGGCCAAACCCAGAGAGGATTGGATTAACAACATTTACTGCCACAGCGCTGAAAATATGGTTCATATTCCGGATGAATCCATTGGCTTGGCATTTACCTCACCGCCTTATAACGTGGGGAAAGATTACGAAGATGATTTAGGGCTAGTTGAATACCTTACTTTAATTTTCAATGTCGGTGCTGAGGTATATCGGGCCCTAGTTCCCGGCGGGCGATATGTTGTTAACGTGGCGAATTTGGGTAGAAAGCCGTATATACCTTTGCACGCCTACTTTTATGGCGTCCATGCTGCACTCGGGTTTGAGCCTGCCGGTGAAATTATCTGGCAGAAGGGGAAAGGAATGAGCGGCAGCTGCGCCTGGGGGTCGTGGCTGTCTGCCAAATCACCCAGGCTGCGGGATCTCCACGAGTACCTGCTCGTTTTTACTAAGCAGGGCTTCAGCCGCCCCGATCGGGGTGAATCGGATATAGCTAAAGAAGATTTTATGAGCGGGACCTTATCAATTTGGAACATCGCCCCCGAATCGGCCCAGAGAGTGGGCCATCCCGCACCCTTTCCGGTTGAATTGGCAGATCGGGTAATTAGGCTTTTCTCTTATAAGGACGATGTGATTTTAGATCCGTTCTGCGGCTCCGGGACGACCTGCTTGGCCGCTGCATTAAGCGGACGTCCCTACGTTGGTTACGATATAGCAGCTGAGTATTGCGATTTAGCCAGAGCGAGAATAGAAAATGAAAAAGAAGTCTCGCTCCAAAAGCGAAGCGCAGCGAGTGAGTGAACTGTACGAACGATAACCCTTGCGGCTTTCTCGGATTAGTGATCTTAGTTGTTTCCCTGCCGTATGGTTGCCAAGACGAGGAGGTTATTGCGATGGAAAAAGTGGGGCGCTATTATGATCGGGAATACGATGAGTGGTCCAGGTTAGAACGGCATAAAATAGAGTTCGATATCACCAAAAGATATCTTGACGAATATGTTTCCGGAACCAACTTAAAGGTGTTTGATATAGGGGGCGGGCCGGGCCGCTATGCGTTTTACCTAGCGCAAAAAGGGCATCGGGTTTCTTTGCTCGATCTTTCGCGGCGCAACATTGAAGTGGCAAAGGAACAAGCTGCCAAGAAAGGCATCCGGCTTGAGGCTTACATTCACGGAAATGCCCTGGAATTAGGGGATTATGGCTCTGATTATGATCTAGTGCTGCTAATGGGCCCTTTGTACCACTTGGTCAAAGCACAAGACCGGCGAAAAGCACTAGGGGGTTCTTTACGTTTGCTTAAGCCCGGGGGCCTTTTGGTGGCTTCTTTTATCTCGAGTTATGCCCCTATTTGCGACAATCTAAAAAGTCTTTATCCTATGGAATCACCCGGGGGTCTGCTATATTTTTTGGAGCACGGTGAAAATATTCCGGAGAGCGGCTTTACCACCGCTTACTTTAGCGGTCCGCAAGAAGCTAGGGACTTAATGGGGGAATTTGGCCTGCAGGAATTAGTCTTTGCCGCGGTGGAAAACATCCTTAGCAGCAAGGAGCAGGAAATCAATGCTTTAGACGAAACTGAGTACCGAAAATGGCTCGAAGTTTGTTATAAGTTGAGCCAAGATCCCAACCTGTTTGGTACCGGTGAGCATTTTTTATATATCGGACGCAAGGAATGATTAAAAATTGGCTCGCTTTCCGTTTCTTCGTTGATAAAATCGCAGCTTAACAAGGGCTACTTATACGAGTGGATCCGTTATACTAGATTAGCTTTAGCGGGAGGTACACCATGGATTATACAAACATAATCGTATCACTTTTTGGGATTGTGACAGGTGTTTTCGGTGTGATTTTTGGCTTAAAAAAGGATAGGCATGTCAAGTTGGAGGCGATAAAGCAGTATTACGATGAAAGTAATTCGGAGGAACTGAGAAATATTCGCAAGAAAGTTGCGGCGGACATGAAACGCGGGGACCTCAATTTCCAAACCATTTCTGAGGAAGGCAAAATGATTGGGTTTTATGACAAATGGGG
>CAZVDE010000057.1:0-9656 GCA_964626065.1 uncultured Clostridiaceae bacterium
TTATGCTCGCAGCAGTGCGTTTAGTGCAACCGGAAACTTTTCTCCGGCTAGGGTTTCCACTGCTTGGGCAAAATCCCTGATTTCTTTCTGCGCATCCTCTGCTAAGCGTAATTTCAAAAAATGGCTGACGGCCTGCAGACTGCCTGTCCACACCCAGCGTACATAAAGGGCGTAAGCGGGCAGAAATAGCCGGGCCTGCTCGGGACAGATATTAGCTGCCATAGCATCTTCGTACAAACGCAGGCTCTGCTCCACATGTTTGTGCAGCGCCTCACTGTATGTTTCCCCCACTTCGCTATCCACCGGCGCACCGCTGCCTTGTTTGCGGTTTTCGGGCACGCTGCGCCAGCTGTCTGCTGCGGGGATGAGGAAAACCGGTTCTTCGGTAATATAGCGCCTGCTTGATTCATTCCAGGCGGTCAGGCGGTCAAAGCCCTCGCCGTGTTCGCTGCCGATAACGTGCTTCCACCACTGCCGAGCCACCATAAGCGGAGCATATACCTCGAATTTGAGGATAGAATGGCGAAATGGGGAAGTATGCTGATGTTGGGCTAAATAAGTAATCAGACGTTTTTCCTGTTCGCCAAGTTCACTGCTTTCCTTATCAAAGCTGACCTTGGCATCGTTGACCGGGGATAGATCGCTGCCCATCCAATCTTTCAAATGGACATAACCATGTTCGCCGACAGTAATTTTCAATGTGCTCACCAAACAGCCTCCTCAACTATTTTTTTAAGTGTATCACTTTGGAGGAGAAAAATAAACACTCAACCCCGGGTGAGTGGGTCCCGGGGTTGAGTAGTATCATTGCTAAGGGACAGGAGGTTAGGCTGTAATATCGTCCCCTTTTGCTTGGTAAAAAAATCACAAGCATTAGCAAATATATAGCGCCTGCTCTAGGCGTTGTTTTTCCTATTCGCCAGGGAGGTGTAATCTCCTGCAAGTTTGACAATAAATTAACAATGTGATTTTCCCACCGCCCCGGCGCGCTTATTTCAAAAGAACCGGCGAAAGTGATATAATAAAGAAACGATACAAAGTTGTGAGGGAAGACGATGCAAAAACGAGAAACAAGGATTGTGAATCTAACCGAAGGCGGCATTTTTCAAGCGCTGATAAGGCTGGCGCTGCCCATTATCGGCACTTCGTTTGTTCAGATGGCCTACAGCCTGACAGATATGATCTGGGTTGGGCGGGTTGGCTCCGGGGCGGTTGCCGCGGTAGGCGCCGCGGGCTTTTTCACGTGGCTGGCCAATGCCATTATTCTGGTTCCTAAAATTGGGGCAGAGGTTGGAGTGGCCCAATCCATCGGCCGCAGCGAATTATCGGAAGCGAAGCGCTATATCCGCCACAGCTTCCAGATGATTGTGTTTTTGAGCATCATCTACGCCTCCGGTTTGATAATTTTTCGGCGGCCGCTGATCTCCTTCTACCGCCTGGGGGAGACAATCGAGTCCGCATCCCGTACTTACCTGGTCATCGTGTCTGCGGGCATGCTTTTCTTTACGACAAATCCTATTTTCACCGCCATTTTAAACGGTTCGGGTGACAGCACCACACCGTTTCGCATTAATGCGGTGGGCCTTATTCTGAACATAATTCTAGACCCGCTTTTCATTTTTGGCCTAGGGCCCATTCCGCGCCTGGAAACAACTGGCGCGGCCATCGCGACCGTTATTGCACAAGCGGTAGTAACGGTGCTATTCATCTTGGATGCCCGAAAGAGGCCTGAGCTTTTTTCCGGCCTGCGTTTTACCGCGCCCCCGGAGATGTTTCATTTAAAAAGGATCACGAAACTGGGTTTGCCTGTGGCGGTGCAAAGCGGGTTATTTACCCTGATTGCCATGCTTATTGCTAGAATTGTGGCCCGTTGGGGGCCGCTGCCCATCGCCGTGCAGCAGGTGGGCTCACAGATCGAATCGATCTCGTGGCTTACCGCAGGTGGGTTCCAATCGGCCATGAGTGCCTTTATGGGCCAAAACTTCGGTGCCAATAGGTGGGATCGGGTTTATCGCGGCTATTTCATCGGTTTGGCCATTGCGGCAGTGATCGGCGCGGTGGCGACCGCGGTGCTTGTTTTCGGGGCCGAGCCGCTCTTCGCACTATTTATACCTGAAGCGGAGGCCGTTGCTCAGGGTGTTATTTATTTAAGAATCCTCAGTGTTTCCCAGCTGTGGATGGCCATTGAAATTGTAACGGCCGGTGCCTTCATCGGCCAGGGCCAAACTTCTCCGCCCGCGGTAATTGGGGTGGTGTTCAATGTGCTCAGGATTCCGGGCGCGCTGCTCCTTTCCCGTACATCGCTGGGGTTGAGCGGGGTTTGGTGGGCAATCAGCATTTCCAGTGTGCTCAAGGGCCTAGTCTTGGCCGCCTGGTACCTCCGTTCTTTGCGCAGTAATCCGAAAGTAATGAGTTTAAGAAGTGAATTTGCAAGGGGTGAGTCTAATTAAATTGAATTTTCACGACCTGCACCGGGCCTATCCCACTTTTCGCTATCCCGGTTACGGCCGAAAAGGCATGGTGGCCACATCCCATCCGCTGGCTGCCGGAGCGGGGTTGGACATGCTGAAAAAAGGGGGCAGCGCGGTGGACGCGGCTTTGGCCGCGGCGGCCTGCCTAACAGTCTGTGAACCTACTGCCAACGGCATTGGCGGTGATTTATTCGCCATTGTTTATTTTGGGGGCGAATTATATGGTTTAAATGCGAGTGGGCCGGCACCGGGGGCAATCTCCATTGACGAATTGAAAAGGCGAGGGTGCAGCGAAATACCGCGTCACGGGGTGCTATCCGTCAATGTTCCCGGGGCGCCCGCGGGCTGGGCGGCCCTGTCTCAGCGGTTTGGCAGGCTACCTATGACGGCTGTTTTTGCGCCCGCCGTAAGCTACGCGGCGGAAGGCTACCCCGCCTCACCGCTCTTAAGCAGAGGTTGGCAGCGGGCTTATGACGTTTACAGCACGCTTAAGGGCGAAGAATACCAAGCCTGGTTTAAGACTTTTGCGCCGCGGGGAAGGGCTCCCCTACCCGGAGAATTGGTGCGGCTGCCTGAGCACGCCGAAACGCTGGCAGCTATTGCCGAAACCAACGGGGACGTGTTCTACCGCGGGGAATTGGCTGAGACAATAGACGCCTTCTTCAGGCGGTACGGCGGCTATTTGCGGAAGGAAGATTTAGACCGTTTCCGGGTGGAGTGGGTTGAGCCCATTTCAACTGAATATCGCGGCTATGAAGTTTGGGAGCTGCCCCCCAACGGCCAAGGCATTGTGGCCTTGATGGCCTTGAATATTCTTAAGGGTTTTGATTTTGACGAAAAAGATGCGGTTTTAACGTACCACCGCCAGATCGAAGCGCTGAAGCTTGCCTTTGAAGACGCTCAACGCTATGTGACCGACCCGAAACGAATGCAAGTTGCGGTGGAAGAGCTGCTCTCGGAAGGTTGGGCGGCGGAAAAAAGGAAGAGGATCGGAGAAAAGGCACTGGAACCTTTCCCGTCGGAAGTAAACGAGGGGGGTACAGTTTATCTAGCCGCGGCTGATGGTGAGGGGAATATGGTATCTTTGATTCAAAGCAATTATCGGGGGTTTGGCTCAGGCCTCGTTGTGCCCGGTACGGGTGTTGCCCTGCATAACAGGGGACACAATTTTTCCTTCGATCCCCGCCACCACAACTGCCTGGAACCGGATAAAAGGCCTTACCATACCATAATCCCCGGTTTTCTCACCAAGGATCACCGGGCCGTGGGGCCTTTTGGCGTGATGGGTGGATTCATGCAGCCCCAAGGCCATGTGCAGGTCATCATGAACTTGCTCGATTTCGGCCACAACCCTCAAGCCGCGCTGGATGCACCGCGCTGGCAGTGGCTGCGGGGACGGAAAGTTAATGTGGAGAATACTCTGGCGGCAGAAATAATAAATGGCTTAGTGGAGCAGGGGCATGAAATCACGGTAACGAAAGATAGCGGCGGATACGGGCGAGGCCAAATTGTCTTTAAGTCCGTCGATGATGTCTTGGTTGGCGCCACTGAATCTAGAATAGACGGGGCGGTTGCCGCCTGGTGACTATAGGCCGAAGGGTGTGGGCGGTTTTTTGCGGCGGATTAGTTTGCCCGCGGTGGAGTAGTAACCCGCTTTGCGTTTCAGCCTGCGCTTAAAGTTGCTCGGGGCGCGCAGTGGTTTCATGGCCGCCGTAATTCCCAGCTTCTTCTTAGCCCTTTTTTTGGCCTTGGTGATACCTAAAACTGTTTTTAAGGAAGGTTTACGGTAGCGAAAAATGCGCATTTAATCACCCCCATCTTGTTTTGTCTACGTTAAGTTTATAACAGCCTGCCTTTTATTTCAAGAAAAGGTGATGTTCATGATTTATCTTGATCAGGCCGCCACATCCTTTCCTAAACCGCCCGCGGTGGTTGAGGCCGTCTGCTCGGCCTTGTCTACCCTGGGCAACAGCGGCCGCGCCGGACATAATCTAAGCCTTGCGGCCGGCCGCCTAGTGTTCGCGGCCCGCTCCGGGCTGGCCCATTTTTTTGGTGCCGAGGATCCGGCTCAGATAGCCTTTACGGCCAACGGGACCGAGAGTTTAAATATTGCGCTGCCGGGAGTGTTAGCTAAGGGCGATCATGTGCTCACAACCGAGCTCGAGCACAATAGTGTGCTGCGCCCCCTCTACTATCTGCAGACAAAAGGCGTAGAGGTGAGCATTGTGCCTACCGTCCAAGGCCGGCTCAATTTGGCTGCCTTGCAAACATACCTGCGCCCCAACACGAAGGCGCTCGTGTGCACTCACGCTTCCAACGTGACGGGCAACGTGCTCGATCTGGATTATCTGGGTGAATTCTGTCGCGGCAACGGCCTACTTTTGATTGTGGATGCGGCCCAGACGGCCGGTTCTTTACCGATCCACGTGCAAAAGCAGGGTATAGATATACTCTGCTTTACCGGCCACAAAGGTCTGTGCGGGCCTCAAGGCGTGGGGGGGATCTATGTTAAGAGTGGTCTGGAGGTTCGGCCCTTGAAACGGGGAGGCAGCGGAATGCAGAGTTTTTCCCCAACCCACCCGGCCAAGATGCCGGCCGCGTTGGAAGCCGGCACTTTAAATACGCCGGGCATTGCCGGGCTGTTGGCGGGTGTGCGTTATTTAAACGAAAAAGGGCTGCACAATATACAGGCTAAAGAAGCGAAATTAACCCGCCATTTTTACAGTGGGGTGCGCAAAATGGGGGGAATCAAAATTTACGGAGATTTTGACAACCCCGTTCGCTGCCCCATAGTATCTTTGAATGTGGGCGATTTGGAGGCGGGGCTTATCAGTGACGTTTTGGCTGAAAAACATGAGATTTACACCAGACCGGGCGCGCACTGCGCTCCGCTGGTGCATAAAGCATTGGGCACAACAAGACAAGGTGTGGTGCGCTTCAGTTTTTCCCATCTAAATACAATTGAAGAACTGGATCTGGCCCTGGGGGCCTTGGCCGGGATCGTTGAAAGGTTTGCTGTCAGATGATTGAGAAACGGCTGCTTATTACCTTTCAGACAACTACTGAGGCCATGGCATGGGAAAGGGCTTGCCGGGCAGAGGGCCTGCCCGGGCGGCTTATTCCGGTACCGCCTCTGATTAAGGCGGGCTGCGGCCTGGCTTGGCTGGCCACCGCCGCCGGCCGGGAAATCCTGCTGGAGCGGGCCAACTTCTTGGGATTGAACTACGAAAGCGTGCACATGGTGGATCGGATGAGGTGATGAAGATGGTAAAGAAAGTTATTGATGCCCGGGGGTTAGCCTGCCCCCGGCCCGTAATCGAGGCGAAAAAAGCACTGCAGCAAATGTCCTCCGGATATCTTGAAGTGATTGTGGATAATCGCATTGCGCTGCAGAACTTGCAGAAGATGGCGGCTCAGCTTGGTTTGGACTGCAAAACAGATGCGGTGCAGGAGAATCATTATGTAGTGCTGATCAGAGTAGGCGAATCTGCACCGGCTGCAGCGGATGCGCCTGCCGTGGGGCAAGGGGTTGGGCCCGGCAGTGTGGTTGTCCTTTCTTCCCAGTTCATGGGAGAAGGGGATCCTGTTTTGGGCCAAATTTTAATGAAAAGTTTTGTCTACGCCCTGACTGAGCTAGAAACGGTGCCGGCGAAGATTGTGCTTTATAATAGTGGTGTAAAACTTGCCATAACCGGTTCCGAGTCGGTTGCTGATCTCCAAAAGCTGGTCGAACGGGGAGTGGAGGTTTTCTGCTGCGGTACTTGCCTCGATTATTATCGGTTGGGAGATGAATTGGGAGTAGGCAGTGTGAGCAATATGTACGAAATTGCTGAGATAATGCTGAGTGCGGAAGCCCTTATTCAGCCTTGAATTAGATAGGAGCCAAGCGTGAAAAAAATAAGCGAACGATTACGGCAGCAGCTCGATTTCGTTTTGGAGATTGATCAGCTAAAGGATGTTTATCGGCAAAACTTAATCCTGGACGGTTCCCGCCGGGAAAATGATACTGAGCATTCCTGGCATATCGCGGTGATGGCCATCATCTTCAAAGAATACGCGGTGGAACCGGTGGATTTGGAAAAGGTATTGAAAATGCTGCTGCTGCACGATCTGGTGGAAATAGATGCGGGAGATACTTTTTGTTATGATGAACAGGCTGGCCAAGATAAACAAGAGCGGGAGATAAAAGCGGCAGACCGCCTGTACGGGCTGCTCCCTGCCGAAATGGGGGCGGAGTTGCAGGGGCTGTGGCTGGAATTTGAAGAACAACAGACGGCGGAAGCCCGTTTTGCTGCCTGCCTGGATCGGCTGCAGCCCTTTTTAAACAATTACCATATCCGGGGAGGAACGTGGCAGATGCACCCGGTTACAAGCGAGCAGGTGCGCCGGCGGATGGCGCCGGTGCAAGCAATTTGTCCCGAACTGGGCGAGTATGTGGGAAGGCTCATTGAAGATGCGGTGCAAAAGGGTTTTCTAGCTAAATAAGAAGCGGTCCCGCCCGGGACCGCTCTTTGTTATTTGACCACAATATTATAGATGCGGCCGGGTACATAGATTTCTTTCACGATTGTTTTGCCTTCGATTAGGCGCCGCACGTTTTCGTTATCCAGCGCTTTGGCCCTGGCCACCTCCGCCGAATCATCTAGGTCAACCGTGATCTCGCCCCGTACACGTCCGTTGATCTGCACACCGATGGCGATTGTCTGGGCAATTGTTTTTGCTTCGTCCCATGTGGGCCAGGCCTGTTCGTTGAGCATGCCCGGAAAGGCCAATCTAGCCCATAATTCTTCCGTAATATGAGGGGCCACCGGGTTGAGCAGGATGAGAAAAGTCTTCATCTCCGCTTCGTTTATTCTACCAATCTGATTTATTTCATTGACTAAGGTCATCAAAGCCGCGATGGCGGTGTTGAATTTAAGTTCTTCGTAATCGGTGCTAACCTTTTTGATTGTCTGGTGCATCAGTGTCTCCAGCTGAGGGCCGTATGCCGCACCGGGAACTACGTTTGGCTGCAGCTTCCAGACCCGATCTAAGAACCGGCGGCAGCCCCGGACGCCATCTGTGCTCCAAGGAACGCTTTTTTCGAAATCTCCGATAAACATTTCATACATGCGCAGCGTGTCCGCACCGTATTCCTCCACAACCTCGTCGGGATTAACAACGTTGCCCCTGGATTTAGACATTTTCTCATTATTTTCACCCAAGATCATGCCGTGGGACGTGCGTTTTTGATAAGGCTCAGGCCCCGGTACGACACCGATGTCGTAAAGGAATTTGTGCCAAAAACGGCTGTAAAGGAGGTGTAAAGTGGTATGCTCCATACCCCCGTTGTACCAATCCACAGGCAGCCAGTAGTCCAGTTTTTCCCGTTCAGCCAAAGCTGCGTCGTTGTGGGGATCGGTGTAGCGCAAAAAGTACCAGGAAGAACCGGCCCACTGCGGCATTGTATCTGTTTCTCGTTCAGCAGGGCCGCCGCACTCCGGACAAGTTGTTTCTACCCAATGCCTGATCTTGGCCAGTGGGGATTCACCCGTATCAGTCGGCTCATAATTGGCGACCTGTGGCAGGCGTATGGGCAGCTCCTCTTCGGGAACCGCGACCCAACCGCATTGTTCGCAGTGCACCAAGGGGATTGGTTCACCCCAGTAGCGCTGGCGTGAAAACACCCAATCTCGCAGTTTGTAATTTACTTTAGGTACCCCCAGCCGCTTCGATTGCAGCCACGCAGTAATCTCCTTTTTTGCCGTTTCTACATCCATGCCGTTTAGGAAACCCGAATTGACCATCTGCCCCGTTTCTGTCAGGGTGTACGCCTCTTGCGTGACGTCACCGCCCCGGACAACCTCGATGATGGGCAGGTCGAACTGCTTGGCGAATTCCCAGTCCCGCTCGTCATGGCCGGGAACGGCCATGATTGCGCCGGTACCATAGCCCATCAGCACGTAATCGGAAATCCAGACCGAGATTTCTTCATTATTAACCGGATTAATCGCGGTCAGCCCTTCAATCCGCACCCCTGTCTTGTCGTGGCTGAGCGCTGAACGTTCAAATTCTGTTTTCTTCTGGGCCTCTTTTTGATAGGCCTCAATCTGTGCTAGATTGGTAATGCGTTCTCGCAGCTCTGTCAAGATGGGATGCTCGGGCGAAATAACCATGTAAGTGGCCCCGAACAAAGTGTCCGGCCTAGTAGTAAATACGGCCAACTCTTCGTCCGAATCCTTGATCTTAAAAATTACTTCCGCCCCTTCGGAACGGCCGATCCAGTTGCGCTGTTGGATTTTGACCCGCTCAATATAATCGACCAGATCCAGATCTTCAATTAAACGCTCCGCATAGGCGGTGATTTTCAGCATCCATTGGTTTTTGACCCTCATCTCCACTTCATGGCCGCAGCGCTCGCAGCCTCCGTCTACCACTTCTTCGTTGGCCAAACCCGTTTTGCAGCTCGGGCACCAGTTGACGGGCATCTCCGCCTTGTAGGCCAATCCTTTCTTAAACATCTTAAGAAAGATCCACTGGGTCCATTTGAAGTAATTGGGGTCCGTGGTGTTTACTTCGCGGGCCCAATCAAAGGAAAAACCAAGGGATTTAAGCTGCTCTTTAAAACGCGCTATATTGCGTTCAGTGACGATGGCCGGATGGATCTTGGTTTGAATTGCATAGTTTTCGGCCGGCAGGCCGAAGGCGTCCCAACCCATGGGGAAGAGGACATTATAGCCCTGCAAGCGCCTTTTGCGCGCCACCACGTCCATGGCGGTGTAGGGGCGCGGATGGCCCACATGCAAACCCTCGCCCGATGGATAGGGAAATTCAACTAAAGCAAAAAATTTCTTCTTATTATAATCGTCGCCGGTGCGAAAGGTCCGTTTCTTTTCCCAAATATCCTGCCATTTTTTCTCCAGCGTCTGTGGGTTGTATTTTGTCAAAATGGTCGCCTCCCTAATTCTGCCTGCTGTAACAAAAAAATCTTCCCCCTCAATTAGAGACGAAAGATCCGCGGTACCACTCTAGTTGGCGGCCTAAGCCACCCCCTTAACATGTTAACGGTCTGACCGGTTGAGGCTAGTTAATCTTCACCCCAACAGCTCCCAGGCGAGTTCCGGAAAAGTGTTGTTTTGCACCGTCCAACAACTCTCTGTCCGCACTTACTTCCGTACTACTCCTGTTCACAGCTGATGCATATCA
>CAZVDE010000058.1:0-9496 GCA_964626065.1 uncultured Clostridiaceae bacterium
TCCCCGCTGCCCGTTATGCACAACTTCACAACAATTTGTTTGGAGCGCTGTGGAAATCTTTCTTAAACACATGTTCCCGTCCGCAAACACCCCATTAAACGGGCATTTATTATCCACATCTTGGGGATAACTTGGGGATAAACCCCGCAGCCGGCCCTGTGGAAAACTGTTTTGCCCCCATTTTAAACTGGGATTATCAATTGTTTATACAATTGGGTCTCCTTTGCGTAAATCCCATTTCGACACGTGTGCATAACATTGGGGAAAAAAATATCTTTTTACCCTAAACAGCTGGTTACGACAGTTTGTTTCTACCTGTGGATAACTTGTTCGTTTTGTGGATAACCCCTGAAGCCTCATTGGCAATCCGCTTCAGGAACGGCGCGTATTGTGAATAACCCCACAGTCGCCCTTTTACGCCGCAGAACGAAAAAGCAGGGATCCTGACCGGAAATCAAGAAATGAGGACGTACCGTTTTGTTTGGGAGGGTAGCTGATGGAACAATTAAACCAGTTATATTTGGTCTGGGACGAAGTGCTGGCGATTATGGCCGGCGAACTGGCCGCACCGTCCTTTGATGCTTGGTTAAAAAATAGTAGGCCGGTTCAGCTGGAAGGCAGTATCCTCTATGTTGAGTTCCCCAATGAATTCACCAAGGACTGGGTCGAAGCACGCTACACCAATCCGCTTCATAAGACACTGCGGCAGGTGGTCAACAGAGATTGGGATATCCGCTTCGTAATACCGAGGGGAGTCAAACCGCTGGCCGCTACACCCAGCATCCCGGAACCGCAGCACAATCGGAACCAGATGGGAACGACGGTGCCCGAATCGGCTCCACAGGAGGCCGTACCCGAGTCGTCCGTATTAAACCGGCGTTATACATTTGATTCTTTCGTAGTCGGCAACTCCAATCGCTTCGCCCACGCCGCATCCCTCGCGGTTGCGGAAGGGCCTGCCAAAGCATATAACCCCCTGTTCCTTTACGGGGGAGTGGGTCTGGGTAAAACACATCTAATGCATGCCATCGGCCATCATGCTTTAGCTCGCAACCCGGGGCTTTCCGTTTATTATGTGACTTCTGAGACTTTTACGAACGATCTGATTACGGCCATTGGTAAAAAATCCATGATCGATTTTCGTAATAAATACCGTAATGTCGACATTCTCCTGGTGGATGACATCCAATTCGTGGCAGGAAAAGAATCCACACAGGAAGAATTTTTTCATACCTTTAATGCGCTTTATGAGGCCAACCGCCAGTTAATCATATCCTCCGATCGGCCCCCAAAAGATATCCCGACACTGGAAGAACGCCTGCGCAGCAGGTTTGAGTGGGGCTTGATTACCGATATCCAGCCGCCCGATCTGGAAACCCGCATAGCCATTTTAAAAAAGAAGGCGTCTTTGGATAATTTAATCATCGATGCGGAAGTCCTCCATTATATAGCGACACACATTCAATCCAACATTCGCGAACTGGAGGGCGCCCTTGTGCGGGTGACCGCCTATGCCGACCTACACGATGCGGCAGTAGATTTAAACTTGGTAACGAAAGCCCTGCAGGATATTATTAAAGCACCCGCCAACAGGCCGGTGACAATTGATGTAATCCAAGGCGCGGTTGCCAAACATTTCAGCATTAAGACTGCGGAGATGAAATCGAAAAGGCGCACACGCAACATTACCTTTCCAAGGCAGATTGCTATGTATTTAGCGCGCGATTTGACAGATAACTCCCTGACCGAAATCGGTGCCGCCTTCGGGGGCCGTGATCATACCACTGTAATTCATGCCTACGACAAAATCGAAAGCGAGCTCAAACTTGATCCCATGCTAAAAAATACGATTGAAGAACTAATCGAACGAATTCACCGCGCTTGAGCGTAAGGTGTGGAAAACCCCGGGATAGCGCTTCGGCCTTTTTTTATCGATGTGGGCGGTGTGGAAGAAAAATGACAGCGATCAACAACTTATCCTTTCGCCTTTTCCTTCATACAGCGGCGTTGTCCGAGTTTTCCACATTTACACAGACCCTACTACTATTATTACTAAAAAGATCTATCTTAACGGTTCGACGGTCAAAAAAACACCTAATCCACAAGGAGGTATGTTTATGCATTTTCAAATTTCCGGTTCCGAATTACTCTCTCTAGTCAGTTTGGTTGAAAAGGCTGTAGCTCCAACCGATGCAGTACCGGCCTTAACCGGTATCCATTGTGCCGCGAAAGATGACAAACTCACCCTAACTGCCAATAATTTGCAGCTTGCCATCCAAAGCAGCGCACCTTGCACCGTTTTTAAACCGGGAGAATACATCCTGGACGGCCGCCTTTTTGCGGAATTGGTTCGAAAACTGCCCAGTGATAATGTTGTTATGGAGTACAAGAATGATCAAGTCGCGATTACCGCGGCCACAATGGAGTTTTTCCTCAACACTATTATCGCCGATGAATTTCCGGCCTATCCCAAATGCTCAGAAAAGGTATTGGCAATTACCGATCGGGAATTAGAACGCCTGATCCGCAACAGCAGCTTTGCAACCTCTACTGACGATCACCAGCCCATTTTCTCGGGGGTCTTGGTTGAAATCGGGGAAGAGGGATTTCAATTTATTGCTACAGATTCTAACCGCCTGGCGTATGCCAAGGCGGCCAGCGGGGAAGCACAGGTACAAAACCGTCAATTCATTGTCCCCAAGGCCAACTTGCTGGAATTAAACCGCTGCCTGCCCCTAACAGAAGAAGTGGTACAAGTTTTTTATGGCGATAATCAGTTGGCCTTTGAATTTGACAGCACAATTTTTACCACCCGTCTCATTGATGGTAAGTTTCCCAATTACCGCGCCGTTTTGTTTACGGAACAGGAAACGTCCGTAATCATCAAGCGGCGGCAGTTCATTGAAGCTTTGGAGCGTGCATCCCTATTTACACGCGTAGAAAAAGTGCCCGTGATCATTCAAGTCACGGACGGGGTGCTGGAGATCGGCACCACATCTCGTTTAGGCAAAGCCCAAGAACAATACAACGTTGAACAGCGCGGTAAGAATGAAAAGGCGGCCTATTCACCGAAATTCATTTTGGATATGCTAAAAACAATGGCAGGAGAACAAGTGGAGTTTAGATTCGAAGGATCTCGGCAGGCCCTCATTAAACCTGAGGACAGCGAGGACCATCTCTACATTCTCATGCCTGTCAGAATCTGAGAGGCGGAACGATGGAGGAAATTAAAATCAAAACAGACACCATTCAGCTTGATCAATTGCTGAAATGGGCTAATGTGGTGGCTTCTGGCGGGGAAGGGAAGTTTTTAATTCAAAGCGGAGCAGTTTTCGTGAACGGAGAGGTGGAAAAACGCCGGGCGGCGAAAATAAAACCCGGCGATATTGTTGAACTTGCCGGGCAAACAAAATTCATTGTCGGTCGTGAACCCTAATGTACATCAAAAGACTGAACCTCTTCAACTTTAGAAATTACGAGCAGCAGGCGCTGGAGTTGGGTTCAGGCCTGAATATCTTTGTGGGGGACAATGCGCAGGGAAAAACGAACCTTTTGGAAGCAATTTATGTTCTCTCACTGAGTAAGTCTTACCGCACCGGCCGTGAGGCAGAATTAATTAGGCACGGTGAGCAGCGGGCAACTATCCAAGCCAAGGTGCAGAAAATGGCCGTTTTGGATCTGGAAGTTACCGTGAGCCAAACGGGCCCCAAAAAACTGCTCGTTAACGGCAAAACAACCGGGGCGAATTCTTTTATGGGCCGGCTGAACATAGTGTTATTTACCCCGGACAGCTTACAGCTGGTGAAGGGTTCGCCGGGTGATCGGCGGCGTTTTTTAGATATTCAAATCTGTCAGATCGATGCGGTCTACCGCAGCACTTTGTTGAAATATCAAAGGGTGCTGCGGCAGCGCAATACCCTGCTTAAAGAGATACCCCACAAGCGAGCACTCCTCAGCCAGCTGCCCGCGTGGGATGGCCAGTTGGTGGCATTAGGTTCGCGGATTGTGCTGCGCCGCACACAAGTGGTGGCAGCCTTAGAGAAATATGCCGCAGCCGCGCACGAAACAATCAGCAGGGAGCGGGAGCACCTGACAATCGCTTATCAACCCTTTTTTGCCGGCACCAAGGCTGAAGACGGCGCAACCGAACCGCAAATAGAGGCGGTAACGGATATTTTCCGGCGGCAGGTACAAGAAAAGAGGGAAGAAGAGATCTACAGGGGCCACACGCTAGTGGGCCCTCAGCGAGACGATCTTATTTTTTCCATTAATGGGCGGGATCTTAGAACATACGGCAGCCAGGGGCAGCAAAGAACAGCGGTACTCGCCTACATTTTGGCGGAACTGGAACTGATGATTGCCGAAACGGGTGAGCATCCCGTTGTTCTTTTAGATGATGTGCTCTCCGAACTCGATCAGTCTCGACGTTCCTTTCTGCTTTCCATATTAAATAAAAAAGCGCAGACCATTGTGACCACAACCAGCCTGGAAAGTTTCCCCGGCGAATTGATGGATCAGGTAGCCACCTTCGAAATTAGGACGGGGAAAATAATGTGAGGAAGGGGACGGCGATGTTTTTGCATTTAGGAAAAGATGTGATGATTCCCACCAAAACAGTGATTGGCATTGTGAATTTGGCGGATTATCAATCGGAAATCAATGAGATCTTCCTTAAAACCGCCGAAGAGGAAGGATTTGTGATACAATTAGGAGAGGAACCCATTTCCTGCGTTATTACTTCTCGCTGTGTTTATCTTTCTCCCATTTCTGTGCAGACGCTTAGTAAGCGTGCCTGCCGGGGTTATTCAAGTTAGAATCTGAGTGGTAAGGAGAGTCGGTAGATCTTGGAAAATAGACAACAACCAACCCCCGCCTACACGGCAGAACAAATCCAGGTGTTGGAAGGACTGGAGGCTGTTCGCCGCAGGCCGGGCATGTATATTGGCAATACTGACGTAAGCGGTCTGCACCATCTTTTCGTTGAAGTTGTCAACAACTCCATCGATGAAGCGATGGCCGGTTATTGCGATGAAATTCACGTTAAGATTCATGCAGATGGATCATTATCCGTGGAGGATAACGGCAGCGGGATTCCGGTGGAAATACACTCTAAAACTAATGTTTCCACCTTGGAGACCGTTTTGACCATTTTGCATGCCGGGGGCAAGTTCGGCCAGGAAGGCGCGCATTACAAAGTCTCAGGCGGGCTGCACGGGGTGGGTGTGGCAGTGGTTAATGCCCTCTCCGAATGGCTCGAGGCACATGTCTGGTACAACGGCCGCCATTACACCCAGAAATACGGGCGGGGCATAGCTCAGCACGATCTGAAAGACCTAGGTCCCACTAAAAAAAGCGGCACATTAATCCGCTTTAAACCGGATGCGCAAATCTTTGAAACAGTCGAATTTCAGCCCGAAACGATCGTTTATCGTTTGCGGGAACTGGCCTTTTTAAACAAGGATATCACCATTACCTTTGAGGATCACCGTTCAGGCCGCGAACACCGTTTTTTGTACAAGGGCGGCATCGTCTCCTATGTGGATTATTTGAACCGCAATAAAACGGTGATTATCAAAAACCCCGTTTATTTTAGCGTAGCCAAGGATGATATTGAAGTTGAGGTGGCGATCCAGTATAACGATAGTTTCGCCGAGACCACCCTAAGCTTTGCGAATAATATCAACACCCACGAAGGGGGGACCCATCTGATCGGTTTTCGCAGTGCGCTGACCAGGACGATTAACGATTATGGGCGCCGCAAAAACATACTTAAGGAAAACGATGAGAACCTAACGGGCGATGATGTGCGGGAAGGATGTACCTCCATTATCAGCGTGCGCATTGCCGATCCCCAGTTTGAGGGGCAGACTAAAACGAAGCTGGGTAACAGCGAAGTGCGTGGTCTGGTGGAATCCATTGTGGGCGAAGAACTTTCGGCATTTTTAGAGGAAAATCCGGGTGAAGCAAAGCGCATACTGGATAAGGGCCTGCAGGCCGCTCGAGCTAGGCATGCGGCACGCAAGGCGCGGGAACTGACCAGGCGCAAAAGTGCGCTGGAAGTTTCTTCGCTGCCGGGCAAACTCGCCGATTGCAGCCTGACCGATCCCGAACTGTGTGAGTTGTTTATTGTGGAAGGTGATTCGGCGGGCGGAACAGCAAAACAAAGCCGTGATAGGCGCTTTCAAGCTATTTTACCTCTGCGCGGCAAAATTTTAAACGTGGAAAAAGCGCGTTTGGACCGCATTTTAAGCAATAATGAAATCAGGACCATGATTACCGCCTTTGGCACAGGCATCGGGGAAGATTTCGACATAGAAAAGGCCCGTTACCATAAAATCGTGCTCATGACCGATGCGGACGTGGACGGGGCCCATATTCGAACTCTGCTGTTGACCTTTTTCTACCGTTATATGCGGCCGTTGTTGGAGTACGGCTATGTTTATATTGCGCTGCCCCCTTTGTATCTGGTGCGCAAGGGCAGGGAAGCCTTCTATGCTTTTTCTGACGAAGAATTGGACGAGATTCTGGAACGGGAAGGAAGGCGGGGAATTACAATCCAGCGCTACAAGGGTCTAGGTGAGATGAACGCCGATCAGCTGTGGGATACAACGATGGATCCGGAAAAAAGGACAATTCTGCAGCTTAAAATAGAGGACTTCATCCTGGCCGATGACATTTTCACAACCCTAATGGGTGAGAAAGTGGAACCGCGGCGGGAGTTTATTGAAGAACACGCCCATGAAGTCACTAACTTAGACATCTAGGTAAGAATAAATTATAGGGGTGCATGTTTTTGAGTATTAATCTGCACGACGGAAAAGTAATCCCCATTAGAATCAGCGATGAAATGAAAACATCGTATATTAACTACGCCATGAGTGTGATTGTGGAGCGCGCTTTACCCGATGTCAAAGACGGGTTAAAACCGGTTCAGCGGCGCATTCTCTATGGCATGCTCGAGCTGGGTAACAGGCCTGACCGGCCCCATAAAAAATCGGCAAGAATAGTGGGCGACGTAATGGGAAAATACCACCCCCACGGAGATACCGCCATCTATGATGCCATGGTCCGCATGGCCCAGCCTTTTTCCTATCGGGGCATGCTCGTGGACGGTCACGGTAATTTCGGCAGTATCGACGGTGACCCTCCGGCAGCAATGCGCTACACTGAAGCGCGTTTGTCTAGGCTGGCCATGGAAATGCTGCGCGATATTGACCGGGATACGGTTGATTTCATACCCAACTTTGATGAGACTTTGGAGCAGCCCGCGGTGCTGCCCAGCAAATTTCCCAATCTATTGGTCAATGGGGCGGCGGGGATCGCGGTGGGCATGGCAACCAATATTCCCCCCCATAACTTGGGGGAAGTGGTGGATGCACTGGTCGAGCTAATCGACAATCCCAACGCCACACTGGAAGATTTGATGAGCCATATTCATGGCCCTGATTTTCCCACCGGCGGGTTGATTCGCGGTGTGGACGGTATTCGAGATGCTTTTGCAACGGGTCGGGGCCGCATTCGTATGCGGGCTAAAAGCCAGATTGAGGCCATGTCTAACGGAAGATATCGTATTTTAGTTACTGAACTTCCTTATCAAGTGAACAAGTCGCGCTTAATAGAAAGAATAGCGGATTTAGTGCGGGAAAAACGAGTCGAGGGTATAACCGATCTTAGAGATGAGTCAGACAAGAGTGGTATGCGCATTGTGATGGAGCTGCGGCGCGATGCCAACCCGAACGTGGTTTTGAACCGCCTGTATAGGTACAGCCAACTGGAAGACACTTTTGGGGTCATTATGCTCGCTTTAGTGGACAATGAGCCCAAGGTCTTGAGCCTAAAAGAGGTACTCAACCATTATATAGATCACCAAAAAGATGTAATTATCCGCCGGACCCGTTTTGATCTGCATAAGGCGGAGGAACGGGCCCACATTTTGGAAGGCTACCGCATTGCTCTGGATAATATAGACGAGATAATCGCCTTGATCAGATCGGCCAAAAATGATCAGGTCGCCCGGGAGGGCCTAATGAAGCGCTTTAACTTATCCGAACGCCAAGCAGTTGCGATTTTAGATATGCAGCTGCGGCGCTTAACCGGGTTGGAGCGGGACAAGATCGAGGAAGAGTATGCCGAACTATTAAAGACAATCGCCGAATTGCGCTCGATCCTCGGCGATATGAACTTGGTCTATCAAATCATTAAGGAAGAATTGCTGGATATCCGGGATCGATTCGCCGACCCCCGCCGCACAAAGATCATGACCCAGGCGGGTGATTTGGATGAAGAAGATTTAATCGCGGAAGAAGATATTTTAGTGACCATGACCCACCAAGGTTATATCAAACGCCTGCCGGTAGATACTTACCGCGCCCAGCGCAGGGGTGGGCGGGGAATCACCGCTTTGAACACACGGGCGGAAGATTTCGTGGAGCAGCTGTTTATGGCCAGTACCCACAGCTACGTCCTCTTTTTCACCAATAAAGGCAGAGTGTATCGTTTGCGTGGGCATGAAATACCAGAGGCGGGCCGCAACGCCCGTGGGTTTGCGGTAATCAATTTGATTAACCTTGAACCGGGCGAGCGCATTCAAGCTACCATTCCCGTCGAGGAGTATTCTGATGATCGTTATTTGACAATGGCCACTCGCAACGGCACCATTAAAAAAACGGTCTTAAGCGAATTCGAAACAAACCGCAGCGGCGGGCTGATCTGCATCACTCTTGTTGATGATGACGAATTAGTGGGAATCGAGCTTACCACGGGTGACGGAGAAGTAATACTGGTTACAAAAAATGCGCAGGCGATTCGCTTTGCGGAGGAACAAATCAGGCCCATGGGGCGCCAGGCGCAGGGAGTAATCGGTATCAGGCTTGATAAAGGTGACGAGGTGGTGGGCCTCGGGGTTGTCGCGGACGGGGCTGATCTACTGGTTGTGACAGATCGGGGCTTCGGTAAACGTACCCCCCTGGAAGAGTACCGGGCCATTAATCGGGCCGGCAAGGGCGTGCTGACCTTAAATAGGACGGAACGCACCGGCTCGATCATAGGTATTCAGGTGGTGCAGGAAGCGGGCGAAATTATGCTCCTTTCTTTGGAGGGGATTGCGATTCGCATGAAAGTCGCGGAGATTTCCCGTATGGGCCGCAACACGCAGGGAGTGACCTTGATGCGGTTAGATGCGGATGATAAAGTGGTGGCAGTAGCCAACATTGTGGGTAGGGAGGAAGAACCACCTGCTCAAGACGGAGAAAACTAAAAATTGATGTTGACACGCATTTTGTTCCATGCTATAGTAGTGAAGCTGTCCCCTGCGGGGGGCAGTTTCATCCCTCCAAAGCCAAATTTTATCTGCAAAGAAACATTGACGCCGGAGGGTAAACGTGGTAATATAGCTGTGCTGGCCGCAAAACCGGGAAATGCTTTATTCATGGTGATCGGTCGGCAGAACCTTGAAAACTAAACAACGAGAATTCGGTACGATTTGTTTAGACCAAAC
>CAZVDE010000059.1:0-1253 GCA_964626065.1 uncultured Clostridiaceae bacterium
AAAATGCCCTTAATCTGCAGCACAAGGTCCAAGTTAGTAAAAGCGCCGTTAGATAATAAGGTGATGCCTGTCTGTTCCCGGGGAAACATGTAAACTTGAGTGGCAAAATTGGGGTTGCCCCCCGAATGTTCGATCACCGTCTGATCGGCATTCACCTGCCAGCCCCCGGCGTAGTACAGTCCGCCCCAATCCTGCACCGAGCGGTCCGCTGCCTGGGATTTTTTCAGTGCTGTTTTTAATACCTCCGGTATACCCTCAACCAAACCCATTTGAATCTGCATCCAACGGGCCATATCTCGGGCACAAGAAATGATGTAACCGGCCGGTTTATTTCCCTCATATGGGGGCGCTTCGTAGGGCGATGTGATAAAAAATGAAGTGCGGTAGCCCTTAGCCAACTGCCCCGCAGTCTGTGCTTTTTGAGCAAACATAAATGTTCGCTGCAGCCCTAGGGGCTCCAGAATCTTTTCTTCCATGAAAGTCTCGTAGCTCTGCCCCGAAACCTTTTCAATCACCAAACCCAGCACATCGTAGTTCATGGTACCGTATTCAAACTTGGAACCTACCGGAGAGGACAATTCCGCATCTTTCAGCGCTTCAACCGTCAGCCGCAGCATTTCGGGGCCGCTGCCCCGGGGGATTAGGTCAAAGTGCTTGGAATTGGTCAAGCCGCTGGTGTGGTGGAGAAAACGGTCCAAGGTAAGTTGGTCCATATCCACACGGCTGCCTTGATAGGAAAAAGAAAGCCATGGAATATACTTTTGCACCGGATCTGATAGGGCCAAATGCCCTTGTTCCGCCAAGAGCAGGATGCCCGCGGCCGTGAAGGCCTTGCTCACCGAAGCCAGTTCATACAATGTGGCTTCGTCAGCCCTTATTTCACCCTCCCGATCCGCATAGCCCACCGATACGTAATGGGTTTTACCGCCGCGGACGATGGCCACGGACATGCCCGGCACACCGGAGATGCGGCAGGCATCTTCCAGCAGCGTTTGGATTGCCGCCCGCTTTGAGATGACTAGGGCATTACAGGGCAAGGCTGCCCCTGCCGACAGTACCAGAATCAGCACAACAACGACACAATATTTTCTCATCTGCGGATCCGACCTTCTGCATTTTATTTATTAGCATAATCCACTCTTTATTCTTCACCCATATACCTTTCACCTTGCCGGTGAGCACAAAATGGGGGATTTGCGCCTATTTACCCCCCAAACAGGATTCATCCGCAAGACGCCGAAAGGTTTATAAAA
>CAZVDE010000059.1:1353-6660 GCA_964626065.1 uncultured Clostridiaceae bacterium
AATGGACAGCGCGGCGGTGGCACAAAATGGTTTTTTTACTGGTTCTACCCCCTCCATCTTGCCTTGATTGGTGTACTCAAGCATTTATAGCCACGGATCAAAAGAACGTGTCTCCAATTAAAAAGGCCCCGTACCAGCCGGGGCCTTGGAGTTTTCCAACGATCAGTATTCAACGAAACCTATTCCCATTGAACCGGGGCCTGAATGGGCCCCCACCGTAATGCCTAAGGTACTGCTGAAGATTTGCATCTTTTCCTTCGCCTTATCCTTGAGGTACTGCAGCATATAATCGGCATCTTTAGGCGCGATGGCGTTCTGCAGGACAATTATCGTTTGATCAATATTGCCGATCCTAGCAACCGCCTCATCAACCATTGCTTTAATCGATCTTTTTCTGCCTATGACGGGTTTTACCACACGCACCTCGCCTTGAACAAATTCGCAGACCGGCTTGATATTAATCAGCACCCCCAATAGGGCGGCTGCCGCCCCAATCCTTCCGCCGGCCTCCATATATTTTAGACTGTTCACCGCAAACAGTGTATTAAGGCGGGGGATCTTTTCGCGCACCTTTTCCACCAGCGCCCCATAATTCTTGCCGTTTTCAATCATGCGGGCGATCCAAATTTCAAGAGCGGCCTGACCGCAAGCGCAAGTATTGGAGTCAATCACTTCCACAACCGCATCGCCATGCTCCTCTACAAACATTTCCTTAGCGGTGGTTGCGGTCTGAAAACTAGCGGACAGTTTTGATGAAATAGTTGTTACGATGAAGTCTCTGGCCCCTTCCGCGTAGCGATTCTTAAAAAGGGTTAACCAGTCATAGACGTTGGGAGCGGAGGTATTGGGAACATCATCCGGATTTTTCGCCATGTGGGCAAAAAAATCATCCGTTGTATAGTCCGCGTTTTCTTTTACGTAATCCATGTCTTTGAACTTAAAATAAAACGAAGCCTCGCCAATGTTGTACCGTTTAATGATATCCCGCGGTAAATTGCCCGACGAATCCACTATTTGGCATACTGTTCGGCCCATTTTCTTACCTCCTGAAGCCCATTGTCTATATTTAGTGCTCGCTACTTTTTTGTCCCGGTTTTATTTTCTTCGCCTTCCTACCAATCTATTCCTTTAATCAGGCCGCCAACGGCCTTCTAAAGATAACTGACATCAAAATAAGTGGGCGTCTCCGGTAGAGCCAGTCCTTCCCTGAGGGGCATAAAAAACAAATGATATCTAGGCCGGATCCAGGCCTTTTTGGAAATCAGATCAAAGCCCGCATCTTTTTGGCCCATACAGATCACCAGATAGTTGACGTTATTTTTCTTCGCTGCTTGACGGATGCTTTCTAAAAGGCAGTCCAAATCCCCCGGCCGATCCAGGCTTAAATCGTATAATTGCCAGACTCTTATCTCATCGCCCAGGTTGGGAATATGGGGCAGGGGAAAAACCTTAGAACCGGCCCGAAATAAGGGCCGAACAATCTTGAAAAGGAGGGGCATGTTCAACACCCGCTGGGAGTATTCAGCATTGGTGTCCAAAACCTTAACGGAAGATCCGCCATAAGTGAATTGGCCAAAAAGATACTCTTTCTTCTGCGGAACAAGGCCGGACTGCGTTGGTTCAGGAAATAGATCCAATTGTCCGAAACTCTGTTCTAAAACCGCTTGATCCCGTTTTTGATCAACGGAACGGCTAAAAACGACCCTGTTGACATCGTCCCGCCTTTTGCAGAAGCGGGCGTGTACGGGCATGGTAAGAAACTCTTTTGTTTCCACAACCTTCGCCCCGTATTTTTTCAAAATGCCCAAGGAACGCTCGTTGTCTTCTTTTACATACCCGAAGACAAAGTCCAGATTCCGCTGGGCAATCTCCGCTTGCGCCGCTTGCCACAACCGCAGCATATGCCGTTGTAAACCTTTTTGGGCCAGCGGGTTAGAACGCCAGTCGAAGACAAATCCTCCCCGAATTATCTCGCCCTTAAGCCTCACCGCTACCGGCCCCACGCCCATTATGCCCAGGATGTCCCCTTGCTTCTCGTCTTCGGCAACCAAAAAAATGGGATCGCTGAATTTCTTCGCTCGAAAAAAATAGTCTTTGCGTTCACTGGCTAACTGAATCTGGCCGCCTTGCGGTGTCAGCTGTTCTATAGCAATCAATTTTGGGTTATCTTCTGCTGCCGCAGCCCTGATGCGCAAGTTGTGCACCCTCTCTCTATTTCTTGGAAGCACTGTTAATGTGCCGCAGAATGTGCTATTATTGAATCGTTATGCTGATCTTAATTATAGACTCTATATTCATTGGGGGCAAGTGTAATGAAAGCACTAGTAACGACGGCCAGTACACCCACGAGCCTGTTTGTTGTACGCCGCCTGAAGGAACTGGGTTATAAAGTAACGATAGTGGATTCACACAACCGCAGTTTTATTTCCTATTCCAATGCAGTAAGCAAAAGAATTGTGGCCCCTTCTCTGCTGTATGATCCGCATGGTTTTGCTAAAGCGGTCCTAGATGAGCTGCGGCAGGGGGGATACAGTTTTTATTTTCCCATTTTAGAATGCGGCTTTTTAATGTCCTACTATAAAGACACCATCGAACAATACGCAAAGATGATCACAATGCCCTACCGAGATATCACTTACGCGCACAACAAAAAGGCCATGTGGGACTACGCTAAGCGGGCCGATGTCACCATGCCCCATACCGTGGCACCCGACTCTTTGCAAAATGCATTCGAGATCCTGAAAACACTGGACTCACCCGTAGTCATCAAACCCCGAATAGGGTGCAATGCCCACGGGCAAAAAATCCTGCGCGATCCCAAACAGTCAGCCCGCGAATACGAGCAAATCGTCAAGAAATACGGACTGGAAGAGCAGCTCCCGATTATTCAACAGTATATTGAAGGCAACTTAATTTGCACAGTAAACCTAGCGGTCAACGGCGGGGTTAAGGGAAATGTGGTCTTTCGGGCTTTGCGCACTGTCCCCACTTCCGGCGGGACAAGTTCATATCGAGAAACAGTCTATTCGCCTGAGGCGGAACTGTTTGACGCCAGAATAATCAAACACTTTAATTGGACCGGTTTTATCAGTTTTGATTATATGGAAGATCGGTCCACGGGAAAACTGCATTTAATTGACTGTAATCCACGGATCGCCCCCGGCGTGATCTTAGGCCACCATGCCGGAGTGGATCTGATGGGTGCTTTCGTAGATTTAATCAACGGCAAAGATATTGAAACCCTGCCCAAGCAGCAAAACGGCGTTCGCTGTAAACTGCAGTTTTTGGATTTGGGCTGGCTTTTATATAATTTGTTTGATGAAAAATTATCGGGCCAAGAGAAATTGGCGTGTTTTAAACAATGGGTTAAACGGGAAAGATCCTTCAATGATATTGAGGATATCCATGACATGCGTCCTTGGTTTGCCCTTTACGCCTTTCTTTTGCGCAATGTGCGCAAACTGCTCAGTCCGGAAGGCGGCGAAATTTTCTTAGAGCACTGCCTATTTGATGAGGAAGCCTTTAATAAAGAAGCTGCAGATGCAGAAGCAATAGCTGTTCCGTTCTAAGAACCGGGCCGCCGCGGGGCGGCCTTTGTGTTGCGGCTTCGAAAGCCTACTTTGCATCCACCACCGTTTCGTAATTGACAACCATCGGCGGCTTTGCCACGTGATAGCGGTGCAGCCCGGGAAGGGTGATTTCTTCCTTGATGCGCATCAGACAAGGACGCATATCCGGCACCCTTCTTTCTGCCAGGGCCGCCAGGAAACCCCGCAAAGCCCTTTTCTCCGGGTCTAAAACTTGATCGCCCTGCTCCCTATTAAACGCCCTCACGGTGCAGTTTTGTGGATCATCATAATAATCGTGGACAGAAAGCACATGAAATCCTGTTTCCTCGCCATTTCGGGGGCCGTAAAGAACGATATCCTGCCCGAGGCGCCTGGCCAGCCGCATGAGCGTTTTTTTGGTCATTCCGAAAACTACTGCCGCTTGCATTTGGTACAACGGGATTGGACCCTGTGAGGATCGGTCATAAAACCCTGCACGAAATTCTACTAAATGATTCTTGCGAATCCGGATCATGTGTTTTAATTCTAAATGCCGTAGAAAATTTTGTTCGGCGTCTCCATTTCTATGGGCCGTAATAACACCGATCGAATCATGGTTATTCAATATTTCACCCCAAAGCAGAGATGCACTAATATCCGCAGCGATTGCTTTTTCAGATGCTTGCAGGTAGGGTCTTGGATCGTAATAGCTATAATTTAGTAGATCTTGCGGCCGATCGTTTTCGTAAATTGTGACCCAATAGGGCCCGCCGGCAAGATACTGAAAAAACGGATGCCTGAGGACTCTTTCCTCTAAACGAAATAAAGTGGCTTGTTCTACCTCCGTTCCGTGTTTTTTTGCCAAATCACTGAAAAAAGCCCCAATTAATTTCTTTACTTCCCCAAAAGGTTGATTATCGGCACCCTCATCTTTCTCGTAACGGTAAAACAAGAAATAGTCGTCACCGGCTATCCAGACGGCCTTTGCAAGCTCTTCCCTAGTCCTGCCGTAGATGACGATGGCCTCCGCTTCATAGATTGGCGATTCTTGCTCGTCCACCCAAAGTGAAACCCGCAGCCGCACATAACCCTGCGCAAGCTCACGCAGCGCCTTTCTCTGTTCAACTCTGCCTTTTTCCCCATAGTCCGGGGCATATTTAGAATAATCAAATGCAATTGCATAAAAACCGGTTCTTCCGGCAAAACTGCGCCAAACATCGGAACACATATCATCTGCTTGGATCTGTTCCCATCGCTCCTGCAGCATTTTCTTGGGGTCAAGCCTTTTTTTATTCACCGCGGTTCTTCCTTCCACTTTGATTCAAACTTAATGAGTTGGGTGCGGTAGCGAGTTGACCGGGGTTCCCGATAGCGCCATTTGTATTTCATGACATCGACCATCTCGCCAAACGGATCCAGTACCTCGCGGGATCTTGCCTGAAATGATTCCGGGGCGTGTAAGTGAATCAGGTACAAAGCTCGCAGTGCTCCCATTAATGAATGCAGACCCGAAATTTGAAAAGCAAAGGGGTGGGAATCACCCTCAGCCAATCGGAGCAGCTTGGGAGTAAACAGGGGTACAAATTCTTCATATTCGCTAAGATACTTTTCCGATTGCAAGGCGGCCTTTTCGGTAAAACCACCTTGGCGCTCCACCCAGGCGATAAGATCGAAAAGGTTAGCAAGTCGATCAGCCAATTTGACGATTAAAGCATCTTCGGAGTCAATAATGCGGGGCCACTATTCCCGCCCCTTCGCG
>CAZVDE010000059.1:6760-8823 GCA_964626065.1 uncultured Clostridiaceae bacterium
GCGGAACTGAACTGCGGACAACCTCTGATCCGGTCTAGAACATCTTCTCTAAGATCAGGGGAAACCCAATCTGTGCGAACCCGCCTCGCGATCACCACGTCCGCAAGAAAAAAGAAGCAGATCACTGTCTCCACAAGCACCCGGGGCTCAAGTTCGTTCTCCTCCGCCAACTGGTCACACAAAACGGCAGATTCGCTGAAGATAATCTCGGCGATGGCCTTGGCCAGCTCCATTTCTGTCTTTGGCCTTTGGACTGCGTCGCCCATCTAAATCCCCCCTTTCGAACTTAAATTTGCTCGCAATAGATTATACGGATTGGATCGGGGTTTTTATCTGTCTTTTGAGGGAAAGGTACCTTTTATTCGGTATAATAGCAACCCGGTGCGGGATCATTGGGGCAGACAGTGTCAGGAAGATAAGATTGTTCCGCAATAGTGCCACTTTGTTTGAGTGCTGCGGTAACCGGCTACACTAGGAGTGCAACAAAGTTGAGCTACTGTGGCACTTGTTGAAGAGGTAGGGGTGATGGGGCAGGGTAGGGTACCTTGTAATGCAGTCCTTCTGGACAACTAATCCAAATTCCTCCATTTTTAGGCTGTTTGTGGTATTGATGCTAAATTAAGAGGCATTTATTTCGCGGCGTAAACTATCGGGTAAAATAGGCCTTTGATGGGCGGATGGATGGTGGGCGTTTTTGCTGGACGGTTTGACCTCGAAGTTGGTATTTTTATACCAAAAGGACACACAAAGAAGTTGGTGGCCAAAAAGTGGCGGCCCCAATGTTCGCCTCCGGGTCCGTTTGGCCCCTTTTGCTGCGGGTCTATGCCAGCCAATTATGTAACTCTGGCCGGCATCATCGCTGAAGGGCCTAACCGCAGTGTTGGGGATGGGGCTAAAGTATGCCCCATCCCCTTATTACTGCTTATTCATAGTATTCAATCAGGCGATAATTAACGGGAAGTACCTGATTATATTTCCCCATTGTTCTTTGTATCTCAATCCAATTCCCATAATAATCAAATGTATACCTTCTTACATCGTCATAGTTATTAAAGCTGCGGCGATGGACATGTGCTGCTATGTTCCCTTTTTCATCATAATAAAAGAATTCTATGTCCCCATCAGATATTACCGTAAGGATGCGCCCCTGCTCGTCATATTCATAAGCATAGTCGTAGGAGCTTGTCCCACCTGACTCCCTTTGCACCACCCGCTTAATTATGTTGCCTAGTTCGTCATAGAAATACTCCCTAGATTCAACACCTGACCGCAAAGATGTATGCTCGCTGACTAATTCTCCATTGGAACCGTACACTGCCTCATACCAAACCTCGCCGTCTCCCCCGTCGAGAGGTTGTAAAATCGAGCGAAGACGCCTGCCTGCACTATCATAGAACGTCTTATCAATGCCGGACAAGCTCAAATCATCTTGATAAACATAATCCCACACTTCATACCCTTCACTTGTTAAGGTTATGGTCTGTGCAAGAATTGTCTGTTCCCCAATAGTCATGTTAATGTGTGCTGTCCTACCCGCTTCGTAGGAGAAGAAGTATTTCTGCGATAAAACATCGTACCCCAGATCTAGAGACTCTACTTTTTCCCGCAGCACGCCTGTCTCATCATATTTATATTCGACTTTATAGTCACCTTCGTAACATCCTGTTACGTGCCCATCCCGATCAAACTCAACTGTTCTCTCGGTGGCAAGGCTGCTATAGTATCGGCCGGACTCCCCTATTTCGGAATATGTTATCTTTTGATATTCAAGTCTTTTCACCGGTCCGTTCAATTTCTCATTCACTGCGGGCATAATTAAACCCGAAGGTTGAGATTGGTAATTGGCCAAGGTAGGGATGTCCGGAATTACAGCAATCAACGAGGGTTCGGGTGCAGTGGCTTCAGCCACCTCTTGTTCGGCCACGGAAGGTGTATGCATTCGCATAATTAGTCCCAAGATCGCGAGCAAGAATATTCCCAAGGCTATGAGTTTTTTTCTATTGGTCATTCAACACTAATCCCATCTTTTTATCTACTAACGCTGAAATAAGAATTGGCCCGAC
>CAZVDE010000060.1:0-8524 GCA_964626065.1 uncultured Clostridiaceae bacterium
ACGGAAGACAACTGACTGCCCTCCGCAAATGTTTGTCTATAAGAATGATCCTTGACATGACGGAATTACGTGCTTTTCTTACACGTAACTCGCCCTTTTCACCCCGGGCGTTTCCGCTAAATCCGTGACTATTTCTATTCCGCTCGCTTTAGGCGGTAATTCTATCTTGAGATTAAGTTTTGCATCGCCTCCGTCTTCCGAGGCTAGATCAACATTTAGGACACTTGCCTTGTGTTTGGCCAGTACCACAAAAACATTAGCCAATTGGCCGGGGGTATCTTGAATGATTACTGTCAGGATCTTATGCCTGCTGCTGAGGCGGCTCCATTCAATTCTATAAAAAAACACCAACGTTAAAGCAACCAAGGCAGTGGCAAGAACAGCCGCATAATAGAAGCCGGATCCGACTGCGAGCCCAATGGCTGCCACCGCCCACAGGCTGGCCGCGGTGGTCAAACCTTGCACACTGATGCCTTCTCTCAAAATCGTGCCCGCCCCGAGAAAGCCAATTCCGCTGACCACCTGAGCAGCCATCCTGCCGGGATCATACCGGCCTTCCATGCCCGCAAAAGCATACATGGACAATAGCATTACTAAAGCGGAGCCTGTAGTAACGAGAATATGAGTCCTCAGGCCCGCCGGGCGCCCCATACTTTCCCGTTCCAGGCCAATCAGTCCGCCTAAAATCAAAGCCAAAACGAGGCGTACCGTAATCTCTAGATGAGTTATTGACAATTACTTGCCCCCCTTTATTCTAACTGCGGTCGCCGACGGCAACTGCCGACGGGCATCTCCATCTTAACATATTTTACCCGCGCCCGTTCGTTTCGTAAAACAGAAACGGCCCGCCCACCCACTTTGCCGAGTTTGCAAGCCGTTTTTCATATTACTCATCTTACTAGAAGAGCACAGTCATTAGTCCCGAATCGGCGGCATACCCCCCGGTTGGGAAAGAATTATTTTGGCGCATTCTGTCGCCTTGACTCCTATCGTACGCAGCGCCGCTGCATCGAGGGCTAATAGAGCAGACCTATCCCCCACCCCCAAATCGATTAAGGATGCTAAAACACCGGCTATGAAGGCATCTCCACCCCCGGTTGTATCCACAACCTCTACCTCGGGGGCCGGAATGTTACAGCTGCGAGTGGGGGTCATGAGCCTCGCCCCCCGCGGGCCCTCCGTGTAAGCGATCAATTTAACACCATAACGAAAGAAATCCTCTGGTCTTACAAGTTCGGGATCGATATTTTCATTTATCCAACCCAGATCTTCATCGCTGATTTTCAAGACATCCACTCGGTCCAACACCCGCACCGCTTGACGGGCCGCCGCGGGATTGATTTGCAGAATATCGGGCCTAATATTAATATCGTAAGAGCGAATGATACAATTAGACGCTACCAATTCCAGCAGCCTATTTGCGGCCTTTACCCCGTTTTCGAAGACATGCATCACCGAGCCAAAATGAAAAACACCCAGATTAGGGGGTAAGTTATCAAGCACAAATTCCTTTTCTAAAACAGAACCGCCAAGGTAGAGCCGAAAGCGCCTTTCACCGGTTGGAGCCAGCAGCACCATGGCCAGTGCGGTTTTTGAATTTTCGTGTGTTAAACTGAGGCTCAGATCTATTCCCCGCTCCGCTAAGATGCGCCTGAATCGGCTTCCAAGGGGATCGTCAGAAAAATTACTGATCAAGTAGACGGGTAGGCCCATGTGTGCCAAATTGGCCGCTACATTAGCCGGTGCACCCCCGGGCGCCCCGGCAAACTGAAAGTAGCCATTATCATCTCCATAGGCGGCCATCCCGTTGGAGAACAGGTCCACAAGTGTTTCTCCGAAAACCAGGATGGATTTCTCTTCTGTTTTCATTAAGCTCACTCTTTCCCACAGCTTTTCTTTAAAACTCCACGATAATTTTCAGGACAGAGGCTTTTCCAACTAAATCAATCCCACTCGCGAATTGGTTTAACTGTAGCCTGTGAGTGATCAACTTATCCACTACCACGAAATTGTCCTGCAGCAAATTTAAAGCCTGCCTAATACCGGCTTTAAGAGAAAAAGCACCGGCAATGCGGATGTCCCGGCGATAAATATCATAAGGCTCGATTGTGATTCTGTCCTTGGGATTGGCCACACCAAAATAAATAATGCTGCCAGAGGTTGCAGTGAACGCGGGAAGCCCTTCAATGACCTTCAGCACACCCGTCGCATCCACAACTACGTCATACTGCTCATTGTGAGATTTAGCCTCCACATCTGTCAAGACTTGCCGAGCACCTAATTCTTTACCAATCCGAAGCCTTTCGGAGTGAAGATCGACCATGGCTACACTGGATATGCCGATTAAAGGAAGGCTCTGCAGCATCAGCAACCCCATCGGCCCGGCGCCAAAAATCAAGGCACGGCCGCCGGGATAACGGGGAATCTGAGTGAGGGCATGCAGCACGCAGGCCAATGGTTCGGCAAAAACGGCGCGGTCAAAGGGCACATTCTTAAGCAGGTGAATGTTCGATTCCTTTACAGCCGCATATTCCGCAAACCCTCCCGGAACGGTAACGCCATACGCGTCCAGTGTCCGACACTGGTTTTGGTGATTGGAGTGGCAGGCCGGGCATAAGCCGCAAGGAACATTGGGGTCCACCACCACAGGCTTGCCAACCCAATCGGGATTCACCCCCGGACCTACCTCCACCACTGTGCCTGCAAATTCATGCCCCGGGATTACCGGGTATTCAGCATGGAAGTTGCCTTCGTAAATGTTCACATCCGTATGGCATAAGCCGCTTGCTTCTATTTTGAGCAGAGCCTCACCGGGTCTCGCTTTGGGCCTGGGCACATCAATGTAAGAAATCTTATGAGGTACTTCAATTTGGATTGCCTTCATTTACTTACCCTCCCCAATTTCCACAAGCACTTTCAGTGTTTCATCGGGTTCCGCGGCCAACGTCTCAAAACCCCGCTGTACATCCCGGAGTGGGAAGCGGTGCGTTATTAATTTGGTTAGCGCGGGGATCTGGCCAACAATCCTTAAAGCCTCGTAATAATCTTCTTTAGTGTACATTAAAGATCCCAGCATGTTAATCTCTTTATCTTGTACCAAGCCCATGTTCACCTCGACATTTTCTTCGAATACACCGAGAATGACTACATTACCGCCTTTATAGGTATAAGAAATGGCCTGATCCACCGTTTCCTTCACCCCCACACATTCAAAGGTAGAAGCCAATCTGGCCACATTTTTGTCGAGCCAAGAACCTAAACTGTGTTCGCGGGGATTTAAAACATAATCCGCCCCTAACTCCTCGGCTAGCTGCAACCTTTTTGCTTGGAAGTCGGTAACGATTATTTCGCCCGCTCCATAGGCTTTCAAAGTGGCAGCTACCATCAGACCGATCGTGCCCGCCCCCAAAACTAATACGGATTGGCCGGCGATATGAGGCACCCGCCGCACAGCGTGAACCGCTACTGCTAAGGGTTCCACTAACACACCCTGATCCCAGCTGCATGTGTCGGGTAAAAGGAAGATCATTTCTTTCGGTGCAACCACATATTGCGCAAAGGCCCCCGGCGCTTGACAGCCGATAACCCTTAATGTCTCACAAATGTTGAATCTGCCCGTACGGCAATTATAACAACTGCCGCAGACTAACGAAGGTAAGACCGTGACTCTTTTTTTTAGCAGTTCGCTCGACCCGTCACCCGTTTCCAGCACGATCCCCACGAATTCATGGCCGGGAACAATCGGAAAAGAGATAAAAGGATGCTTACCATAATAGGCGTGAATATCAGAACCGCAAATTCCCGCTTGCACCACTTGAATTAATACTTCGTTCTTTTTCGGGATCGGTTTTTCTACCGTTTCCAGAACAAATTTACTGGGCGCCACTAAGTTTGTTTGTAGCACTGCTTTTTCTCCTCCCTTGCGTTATTCTTTGATTGCCCCAAAGGTCAAACCGGTGATTAAATGTTTTCGGACCAATATGGCGAAGATGACAGAAGGTAAAACGGTGATGGTTGCGGCAGCCGACATCTCGCCCCATACCACCCCTTGGAAAGTTAAAAACTGGGTAACAATCGTGGGCAGGGTGCGAGCATCAGTTGTAGTCAGGAATAGGGCAAAGGTAAATTCGTTCCACGATTGAATCAAACATAAAATACTGGTGGCCGCCAAGCCGTTGGCCACTAACGGCACAATCAGGCCGCTAAAAACCTGAAACCGCGAACAACCGTCAATCATGGCTGCCTCATCAATCTGAACCGGGATTTCATCTATAAACCCTTTCAACATCCATACCGCAAAGGGAACATTAAAGGATAGGTAGGCAATAATCAAGACAAGCCTAGTATCCAAAATGCCTATAAAGCTGCCAAGAAAAAAGTAAGGAATTACCACCGCAATAGCGGGGGCCATGCGTACACTCAAAATCCAAAAGGATATATCCTTCTTGCCCTTGAAACTAAAACGCGATAGGGCATAAGCCGCCGGGGTCGCAATCAAAAGAGAAACAAACACTGAACAGATCACAACCACCAGGCTGTTTAGGGAATAGGTGCCAAAGATACCGCGGTTTAAGAGATCCCGATAGTTATTGAATGTGGGCGTAAAAAACCATAAGGGCGGAATGGCAAACGTTTGCATTCTATCCTTAAAGGACATGCCAACCATCCACAGGAACGGAAACAAGAAAGCGAATGCGATTAGCAGTGTTCCCAAAATATCGACGGTGAAATCGAAGTACCTCGATCTTTTGATCTTAGCGAGATTCAACAAATGCCCCCCTTTCCAACAAAAAAACGGACGTGAACTTTAGGCAACACCCGGTTTCTCATCCATCACTTTAATCAAAATCTGACTCATGCCGATGATAATTACGAGTAGTAAGACCGCTATTGCGGATGCGCGTCCTACCATTCCGGTATGATAAAACCCGGTCCGGTAGATCAGCATCGAAATCAGCTCCGTTGCATCGGCAGGGCCTCCCCCGGTAAGCGAAAAAATTACATCAAACATTTTCAGGGCGTCCATTCCCCGCAGCAGCAAAGCAATCATTATTATTGGCCTCAACAGCGGCAAGGTTATATGACGGGTCATCTGCAGCGGCGAGGCACCGTCTACCATTGCGGCCTCGAAGGGAGTTTGAGGCAATGCACTCAGCCCCGCGAGCAGTATGAGCGCCACAAAAGGAGTCCACTGCCACACCTCCACGACAATCGCAGAAAAAAGGGCCAAAGAATAACTGTACCAATTAGGCTCTAGGCCGATAAAACCTAGAAAGTAGTTGACGATGCCATAGATTGGGTTGAAATAAAGCCGCCAGATCAATCCCGCTATACTGGGCGTTACCGTCATGGGAATGATCAAGATGCCAACCAAAATTCCTTTCCAAATCAACGTTTTCCTGGAAAGGAAAAGAGCAATCAAAAACCCGAAAAAGAACTGTAGGCCCACGGAAACGAAAGTGTAGATGAGTGTGCGCTTAAGCGCCGCCAAAAAAAGTGGATTCTTAACGACGTACAGAAAGTTTTGCACACCGATAAAACGCCGGGCATCCCACGGGTATCCCAATTCCCAGTGGTGCAGTGATGTGAAAAACAAAAACAGGGTCGGCACAATAGTTATCACAAAAAGAACGATCAAGCTGGGGGCGAGCCAGGAGTACGGTGATTTAAGAAACCTCTTCATACAAAGCACCTCATTTAGAAGGCAGCGGCGGATATTCCACCACTGCCTATCATAAACTGACGGCGGGATCCTTAGTAACCTGCCGCTTTCAGAATATCCTGAACCTCTGCAGCTGCCCTTTTAGCCGCTTCTTCCGCCGAAAGCTGTCCAGTTAAGGCTAACGACGCGTTTAAGCCTAAAGCCTCACCAATCCGCGGCCATTCAGGAATACGAGGCCGCCAGTCTATACCTTTATCCACTAAAATCTCGGCATAATCCAAAGACTTAAGAACCTGTGGGAAATACGGATACAAAGCGATAAAGCCGGGATCTTCCAGAATCGAAATCCTGGTCACTACTCCACCGCTAGCTACATAATCTTCCGCTTTGGCTTCACTGGTCATGAAGGTGATAAAGGCCCACGCAGCTTCTGCTTTCTTGCTGCTTGCAGAGATGGCTAAATTCCAACCGGCAACAGCTGCTCCATTGCCTTCCGGGCCTGCCGGAGGCGCAAGATAGCCCACATTCCCCGCAACTTTGGATTTGGTGGGATCCTCTATCCAAGGAGCCAAGGCTGTTGCATCGAACCACATGGCGGCTAAGCCCTGCATGAATGTTGTGGTTGCCTCCTCGTGGCTAAAGTTCTCAATTCCTGTAGGCGCAAACTTCATCAAATCAACAAAGTACTGTAAGGACTCTATTGTTTCGGGCGAATCCACCGCTACATCGAAAGTGCCGGGGTAAAATACATTGCCCCCAAAGGGGTATAGGCTTTGGAACCATCCGTAGACAATGTGGTGGCCGCGGCGTCCCCTCATGGAAATACCGGAGAGGCCGTCCTCTTTACCGTGGAAAAACGCGGCCGCTTCCATTAAATCATCAAAGGTTTTGATTGACGCGGGATCATAATCGTATTTTTCGAATAGGTCTTTGCGGTAAGCGATAAAAGCCGATTCTCCGGCGGAAGGAATACCGTAGACCTTATCATCGAACATTCCAAGGCCCTTGCTGTAAGCGGGTACTATGTCCTCATAGTTAAACCATTTCGGTGTCTTGCTCGGATCGTTGAGATATTCATCTAGGGGAACGATGACGCGTCGGGCCGCGAATTCCCCAATCCAACAGACGTCCATCATCAGTACATCGTAACGAGCTGTTCTGGCCGCATGTTCAGTAAGGATCTTATCGTGGAGGTAGATTTCCTCCATGATGTCCCAGCGGACTTTAATGCCCGTCAACTCCTCAAATTCATCCACCATTAAACGAAATGCTTCAGAGGATGGGTGCGTTGCCATGGCAACTGTAATCTCTGTACCACCCAGATCTTTTTTGACTTGTTCTCCCCAAACGGCCGGTGATTCAGCACAAACGGTAGCAGAAAGCACTAAAACCGTCAACACTACAAGAGACAAAACAACAGATCTCTTCACTTTTTTACCTCCTTGAAGTATTTAATGAGCGGTTGTGACACCAAAAGGTATGTTTCTTCCATCCACCCCTCCCTTTAGAGCGAGATTGACAGCTTAGGATTGCTATTTTTTATTTCTGCTTTAAGGACAACGTTTTCCGAAGAAAACTCTCGCCCGTTGATTTGCTGCAACAATAGACTGGCAGCAAGATTACCCATGGTAAAAGCGGGTTGAACTATTGTTGCGATTGGGTTGTCACTAAACTCGGTCCAGTCTTGGCTATCAAAGCCAATCACATTAACATCGCCCGGTATGGATAGGCGCAGATCTCGAACCGCCCTCATGACGCCCCAGGTTGTCTTGTTGCTGGTGGCAATCACCGCAGTGCACTTGCCCTCGGCCAAGATCCTTTTCGCGCCTTCGTAGGACTTTGGTTCCTTAAAATCCCCATCCACAATAGCGCATTTTTCCCTATCTAACCCGAGTAAATTTATGGCCTCCAAAAACCCCCGCGTGCGGCTGCGCCCGGTGGAAATGTTGTCACTGCCCGCAACAAAGCAAATGTTAGTGTGGCCCGTTTCCACAAGGTATTGTGTTGCACGGAAAACAGCGCCTTCGTTATCGATGATTACACTCTGCACATTTAACGCATCATAATAGCGATCAAAGAAGATAAATGGAAGTGTTCCGAGCAGATCATTATAGATCCGCTCCGTGTTGGCACTTGGAGCAATAATTAGGCCTTCGACTTTATCATCATCAATGAATGATTGCAAATAACTGTTTTCCAACTCCCAATCCTCATCGGTATTTACTAAATAGGTGAAGTATCCGTTGGAACGCATGACGCTTTCAATACCGTAGCAAACGGTGGCAAAAAACGGATTCGATAGATCCGGAATGATAATCCCCACACGTTTCATGGCCGGGCTTTTCGGAAGTGGAAAGGGATAATTAAGGGCTTGGGCCATTTTAAAGACTTCCTCACGCAGCTGAGGATTAACCCCGGGCTTATTTCTTAAGGCCCTCGATACGGTGGATTGGGATATGTTAAGCGCAGCGGCAATATCAGCTAAATTGACTTTTTTCATGATCATCTTCCTCATCATAAGTAGAATTAGGTGGAAATTATTTGTAATCCCAGTGTTATGTATTAGACGTATCTCTGCAAATTCCTGCAATATTTTTGCCCCTTTTGCAGTTTATTCCTAAATTTTGCCCCCAATAAATCATCTTACCTGCAAAACAGCCGCATATTGAGTGCTTGTTCAGTAATCTATATGCCTTGGCAGCCATTTTATTCGCGGATGTTGACAGGTTGTGGGGATCGCGTAAGGCGAAACTATATTTTATTATTATTGCAAAAAATAGCGGCGCTGTTTCACACGGGGTAGATCAAAAAAACAAAAAAATAGGTATTGAAACACAAAGGTTTCAATACCTATTTAAGATT
>CAZVDE010000061.1:0-2598 GCA_964626065.1 uncultured Clostridiaceae bacterium
CCTGATAAACAATTCAGTCCATTGTATCGTTTTGTGTATCGTTTGCATTCATGTCAGGCCCATATTCAGCAACGAAACGAGGAGGAATGTCTTTTTTCGCCAGTATAATGCCGTCTACCTCAACCAGTTCTATCGGTGGAGAACCCAGAACCCTTATCGATTGTCCACAGGGCGTGCGCTTATCCGCCCACACCATGATTATACTCACATTTGGATCTACGGTCCATCCCTGTATAACCTCCCATATCCTATCTCTCACCGCAACTGATAGATTTGCAGCTGTATAAACACCGGGTCCGATCTCCAGCATGGAAGACGCAAGAAAACCCCGCGTTCTGTCAGGCGCGTTACGCGTCGCCACTACTGTTATTGACATATAAAAGCTCCTTTATCCTGTCAATCATTTTTGCAATAAGTTTGTGTTTCTTAAACCACTTTGACGCCTCATAGCGAATACGCCTCTCCAGCATACCTTCGGGAATATTCGGGATCATTCCCGCTACGGAGAAAGCTAACGGCAGCGTAATATCGCCCCTCCACAAATCGGCTATATCCAGAGTGAAGGCCTTACTTGAGTCCTCATGTATAAACCCTAGCGGAGGTAGGGCGCCGACCGCTGCGACAGCTATTTCAGCAGCAGCTTCTACAAATGTGGCGGCATGATTAATAGCTTGATTGGGAAGATCATTGAGCTGAGGATTAGTACGATCATACCGTCTACCTTTCCATTCCACACCATATTGCCTGGCCAAAATCTGATACTGCTGTTTAACCCGAACACCTTCCATTCCACGCAGTACATTGAGATCCTCGTGCGGAAAAGCGCTTTGAAAGCGATACCCATACATTCTACGGGCAATCTTTATTCTCCCATCTTCATCAGCCCACAATCTCGCGTGGGCCCTGGCAATAGCCGAACGCCCGGTCCCCATGGGAGGTGCGGTGTAATACTTGACCCCCCCATCACCAACCGCCGCCAAAAGCGTGCTGTGGCGAGCTAGGATCCTTAAGACATCGTGGGTCACCGATGTACCCGGGCCTAACAAAATCATCGACACAGTCTGATAAGGAATTGCATATTCCCCGGCGGCCAAATCATCACTACCCGCTGTTCGGAAACATAAAGTACCATCTGCAACAAATAGATTACCCCTTGACAAAAATACAAGGCCGTGGCGATCCACGTGCGGTACGCGTGCCGCAGCGAGTCCCAAACGCCCCGCAAAAATACTCATGCCGGTGGCTTCAATAAAATCATCCCATACCCAAAGGAACAGTGTCTGCCCAACCCTCCGGCCAGCAAAGACATAAATTGTTTTGAATCTCCAATTATTAATTCGCCCGCTAATAGTGCTTCAGGCCTAGTAATTAGGCGTCGTTTCCTAACGGTGTCTTCTGGTTTTTGGCCTCTACGCTCTTGCTTTGTCAACCTAAACCCCGCCAAGCGGATGTTCAAAAGCGTAACGGAATATTTGGCAAACATCTGGGCGGCCCACTCAGTGTAAACCTGATTTCTTTGAAGCCCTTCACCCCCCTGATCTGCTTTGATAAGAAATACATCCTTTTCGATACCACTCCGCGATTTTCTCCCCACCGGGCAGCATAGGACCTCAAAGCCGAGCCTTCTACCGGGTGCCCAGTCGGGCATGACCCGGCTATTAATCATCAAATGCGGCTCAGGGCAAACATTGAACATGCTGGGATCGGAAAATTCTGAGATGCGCGTCCGAAACTCCGAGGCCGAAAAGCTACTGTAGGCTAAAATCCTCGTCGGGCGACGCTTATCCATTAACAGACGCCACGGTTTCGCCCCCAATCCCGTGAAAGCCGCCTCAAGCCAAGCGTGCACACCATAATTTAGGTTTACGTTGTCTGCGATCAAGCCATGTAGATGCAAGTATCGATGAAGCGCGAGAGAATCCAATTGGATTTCCACCATATATAATGGTCTCATATATTTACCTCCAACATGCCCTCCAGCCGTATCCTGCCGCCAGCGGGGAGCTGGTTTTTCCAATCACGCAAATCATAAACTATACGACTTTCACCGGACACATCAACTCCATCAAGTGGCGTCCAGCACATATGCAAAGGCCCTTGATGCTCCGTAACTTCACCACCCCGGTCCCAGACCGGTACGGAGCATAGGATGCGCAGCAGATTTTTACCTTCCTGCAGCGGATTAATAGGATCAACCATTTTTCGTGCCGGAAGGCACGTTTTTCGGCCCACGAAGAGAGGCCGCGCCGGTCTGTCAAAACCCGCCTTAACGTCGCATAAATCAAGTTCGCCTTCCCCAACAAGCCCAAGTGCGATCGTCATCAATCCGTCGGCTAAGTAATGGCGATAACGCTGATGGGTCCCATACCTTGCGGCCCGTCCTCCGGCCCTGTGTTCGGGCTCTCCTCTGGTTGTCCAGCCCGGACTCGCCATTTTTGCAGAGCCTAAATCCACAGTATGATAATCCAAGAGAGGCCTCGGGGCCACATCCCATCGAGCGGCAAAATCCAGACGGTTCTGCAGTTGGGTAAGCCTTTCAAAGTCATTATGTTCCCAACCCAACGCATTACCAATCATTCCGGTCAGCATAGATATTCC
>CAZVDE010000061.1:2698-8376 GCA_964626065.1 uncultured Clostridiaceae bacterium
GGCACACATATAGTTGCCCATGGCTTGTACCGATAACCCCATTAAATCCGCATCCAATTTCCTGTTCTCTACGGCTCGCAAAAAGGCATTGGCCAAACTCCGGGGCTGACTCTTCCCAACTTCCAGTACAATGCATTCCGCATTGGCATAGGGGGCTGTTGCGCCCAACTTGGCCCCCGGTGACACTTGAGCGGCTGCACGAGTTAACAATTCCAGAAGTTTTTTTGCATTTGCACTCTCTTGAGTACGCCACTCTTCTCTTGCGCAACCGGTCAAGTTAGAAACAAGCAAAGGCACATCGACCACAACATATCCATAATAGATCCCACCCCCAAGCTCCATGTCGTTGGCATGAGCGGCACCGGTCTCATCACCGGCCAAATCGTCCACAACGGTAAAGAAATCCACCTCCGTATCCAGCGCATGTGTGGTAAAGGCGTGGGCCACATGTACGGGTGCATCCACCCTGGCTAAAATGTCGGATGTAACAAAACGCCCAAACATTGCCCCTTCAAACCCCGCCGCCGGATGATCCAGACCGCCCTGCCCTAAGAGGGCTTTAGCGTTTTGCCTGTTCATTTTCTCACTAATATGCGTCAAGGCTTCGTCTTTCGATCCGCACTGGGCAGCTTCTTCAATCAAGTGTACGAAGAAATCCGCCTCCGGTTTTCCAAAAAGAACGGGTTGCTTCATGGCAAGCGTATCTTTATCCAAGGGGGTTTTATCAGAAGCAGCGGTCAATAAAGCTTGACCCAAATGTAAAATCAGCTCCGTTGCCAATTCCTCATCCATACCGTTTTGTATAAGTCTTTTTTTAACGATCCGACTGAAAAAGTAACGTGTTCTATACCCCCTGGGTAAGTTAGTTTGTCTCATCATCCATTCTCTCCAATGTCGTTTCTGACATTGACTGGATACTCGCAAGCGGGGGGTGCCCCCAAAAGTAATGCGTTTAGCTAATCCGGCATCATCTCTGTTTAAGAGAGTTGCATGATAACTTGTCAGAAAATGAATTTGCAGAAACATACGACTCACTCCTTATTCTGTGATTGATAAAAATCTCTTGCTATACGCAAATGTAGGTCTTCGCGTCTATTTTTGTCCTCCAGCAACAAAAATGCTGCTCCTTGATTCCAGTTAAAAGGTAACGATTTGGACGCTAAAAACCTAATCGCTCGTAAAAACAGGATCCTTCGGACATCACCGCGTGATGAAAGAAGCCTCTCCAAGCGGGTCTCCGAATATCCGGTTTCGGCTAAGGCAAGGCCAAGACCGCGCTGTGGATTATAAATTTGAGGACTCATCAGCGCCATGCCCGCTATAATTGTCATCCAATCATCTTGTTTATAAACCCAATTTTCCGGGCAATATTCAAACGCGAACTGATAGAAGGCCAAGGGGACCGTGTGTCCCGGCGACATGCGGCGTAGAACCGCTTTGCGTCCGGTCGGAAATCCGCCGCTGGCAAGAACCCCGGCAATTCTCCCAATTGTTATACCTAGATTGCTTTCAGATGCGGTTTGCACTGCGTTCAAATCCTTTTTCCCCCCTCATAAAAGCAAAATTATTGTAATATGCACCCCAAAAGATATTGCGTACCCGAACCTGAATTTGGTATTTCCGCCCACTATGAGCGGGCAGAGATTCTTCCGCTTCCAATAAAACTTGTAGTGCATACTCATGCAGTTGTTCGACCCACTCCCGTATCGCCTCATCCCTACTCAGTGGCTCAGGCATTGACCATAACCAAGGAAAATACTGTTGCGACCATAGATCCTCGAAGCGCCGTGCCCAAGTCGGCCAACTACCACCGGCAAAATCATCATCCAACCGAAGTCGGGCCGGGGCACCAAGGATGTGGGCAAAAAGTGCGGGTTTCAATACCCTGTTCTGCATTAAGCCGGCTTGAACAATTGCATCTCGGCTCAACTCTTCCAATGGATTTTGCTCTGTAACACTCGCAAAAATGCTGGGGGCCTTTTCTGCCGGAATCATAACTTCCCACTCATAAAACCCATCGGTCACCCCCTGACCTCGCACGAGCACCGAAGCATTTAAATATATGCTTCCCCCCCAGTCTGGTAAGGGCTTTTGCAAGGCAGAAAGCTGAAGTTCATCTGCAAAGATTAGCCGCCGCATATGATCAGCCGTAATACCGGAAGGCGGAAAAGTAAGCGCTTTTAATTCCACCTTTCCCCCCCGCCTCATTTCTCTCCTATCAACGGGAAGCCACGGATCCCCAACAACGCCGGCCAGATGTTTCGCGGCTATACGAGGCTGATTTGCCGCTGACAACCGAGCACCTTTAATCTCCCCCACGCTGCCAACCAGACGAACACGCCGACAGATCTCCAGATAAAACGGATCCAAATCTCGCAATTCTAAGGGTGTGCGGCCATCCCAAGGATGCAACCATACCAGGACCAAACCATCCGCATCGTAGCCGAAGGGTTCTGCCAGAGTCTTTTGCCGATGCCTTAACAGCCGCCTTACCGCATCCATCCAACGTTGACCCTGTGACCGGCTGCGAGTTAATTCCACTATGGCTCGATTACCGAACCCACTATTCATGCGGGAGATCCCTTGGTTTCCCCGTCCTGAAAACCCACTCATCGTCTGTAGACTTATTAAGGAGTACACCCACGAATCAACTGTAGGGGAAGCGGCCCGGGCCCGTTTAACATCATGATTTTTCGCCGTTTGTAATACATCTAATTCATCGGGGGTAGCTACCGTTGAAGTAAAGCGAGTGTCTTCGGGCAAAGGAGGCTGCATAAAGGCGGGCAGGCTTAAATCGTCTACCACCATAGTCCAGGCATGGTTTCCGGCGGTACCGGAAAGATCGAGCAGGCCCCTTCGCCAAAACTCCTCGCTTTGCACGGGTTCATCAACTTTTTGCCGCGCCAACACAGCTCCGGCCAAATAACTTAGAAACACGTGAAATGCATCTTGTTGATGTCTTTGAATGCCGGTCAGGCGTTTAACCCGATCATCACCGTAGGCAGCCAATAGTGCGGGCAAACTCACCTTTTCCCGGTTAAATTTTGTCTCGATCCTAAATGTCGGTTCTATCAATAAGTTCATGTCAACACCTCCAATCCATATCGACTGTAGCCATAGCGCATATCACCATATTGCAGAAAAATCCCCTCCTCTCCATCTGTCACTTCCATTTTCTCTTCCGGATCGTACCGGCGCGGCATCATATGTTCAGCAACAAAGATCTCCTCCAAGATTAACCCGAACGGGCTTTCCGCCGTTTTAGCCAACTCAACCCTGTACAGATTGTTGCCCAACCTTGTGGACACTGAGCGTCCGACATCGGCAAAGAACGTTTGCCCAAAAAATGATCCGAATAGCCCCGTAATCGAGTGAGCAGTTACCGCCTTTGCTAATGCAGTGCCCTCGACCAAAAGCCGATGAGCCTCCCATCTGGGCCCTTTAAATTCTGCCAACATTTCCGGATGAGTGGCTGCCTCAACAAGGGTCCGATTATCACGCGGTATTGTGAGGCAAGTATTGGCGCGCAGGGTGCGTAACGTTAACTCCAGCATCCGTAGGTCCTGATACACACTGCCAAGCCCCATACGTGCATACTCCGCTCGTACTTCCCCGTTCCGCTTTAATGCGTCGTCCAAATCCTTATCGGGAGCCAATACTACACAGCGAGGGTTTTCATATCCCTGCGGTCGTTCTCTCACATGCCTATGTAAGCGTCCAATTCTTTGCAGAAGCACATCGCTCGGGGCCAAATCAGTTATGAGAAAATCCGCGTCAATGTCCAGGCTTTGCTCAAGAGTTTGGGTTCCGATCAATAACACCGGTCCGGACGGGCTTCGTTTACCAAATCGCTTGGTTACTTCTTGATCCAGCAGCGCGCGGTCCGGTGCCGCGAACCTTCCGTGGTGAGGACAGCTTCGGCCTAAACAGGAAAAAAGCCAGTCCGTATCTAACCCGGGATGTTTTTCAACATACTTGAACAGGTCAATCGCTCGATTAACGGTATTTAAAATCACTAGAACCTTAGCGCCTGCCTTAAGCGCCGAAAGCACTTGCGCATCTATGATCTCCGAGGGATTCATCCCCAAGGGCACAACAGTGATTGCAATGGATTTGTTTAAAGTGGAGCCCGGATCGGTGGATAGCATCGTCCCGTTCGCCGCGGTAAGCGCAGGAAAAGGCGCCTTGATTGCCTGCGAAAAAGACGGTGTTTGGCTGCTTTTTGAAGTAAGCTCAAGATAATTGTGCATGGCCGTGGTTCCCAATGTCGCCGATAACAACATCGCCGACCCACCCACACTGAGATGGTGTTTTAGCAGCGATTTTAACAAGAACGACATGTAAACATCAGAGGCATGAACCTCATCAATAACAAGTAGACTGCGATCCAAGCACACCGACCTTAAGTGGGCATGGCTTGTCTGGACAGCTGATAAAAGCACTTGATCCACAGTCCCTACGGCAACTGCAGCAGCTAAAAATCTCTTAGGCAGCGCACCGGCCCAGTGACGTTCAATCATTGCTTGCCGTGGATCATCCTCCCAAATATTGGATTCATTAAAACTCGGCAGCAACTGCTGCACGGCTAGCCCATCGACCTGCGCATAACCGGGAATAGCCAGTAAGACTACTGGTCTTTGTTCCTTGATAGGAAACCACCGCTGAATCTGACTATGAATACGCTCATACATTTCGCGGGCCGCTACACGGGTAGGTAAGGCAAAATAAAGGCTGTCAACCTTGCCCGCGGTAAACAATTTTGCAAACCAATTCAATGCCGCTTCCGTTTTCCCGGAACCGGTCTCGGATTCCACGATAAGCAGACGATTCATTGGATCATTAGGATCTAGGTTATCGGTAATGCTCTGCAGCGGATATGGCTTAAATCTAAATCTTGCATGAAAATCCGCTCCGACAGTTTTCAAACACGGCCGCAGCGGCTCCGAATCCAGTCCGACACGATTCAGCATCCGAGGGATTATTTGTTTGTTATCATGTAAGCGCTGTTTAGCACAGGATCCACTTACAGGAAACCAGTGATCGTGTGAACCAAGCCAGTCTGCCAGCATTACGAGACCAGCGAAGCGATGGTGGAATTCGGGTTCTGGCGGTAGTGTTTGCACAGCGTAATCGAAGGCTTGCGGAAATGCGTATTGACTAAACTCTGAAATCTCGCCCATAACCCGGAAGGGATCCCTTGCCCCGCTGCTTCGCCACCACAGATCACGCGCTAGATAATAATTTCCGGTTCTATTCCCGAGAAACTCTACAGGCCTACCATGGTGTGAAAAGATTGCGAAAAAATAGCTCGAAGCAATAGCCTCACCTGTAAACCAACTCTCAATATTGCTCGGCAAACTTTGGAAGAATAACGTATTTAAATCAGGTTCCAAGAACAAAGGTTCCAATTCCCGGATATGTCCCGCTCGATAGTTACCGGGCTTTATCTTGTCCTGGAAACCCAGGTTCGCCTTGCCCAAATCGTGCAGCATTGCCAGCACGGCCAAACGATCAAAGAGCCCACTAGTGAGGGTTTGAGCTGTGGTTTCGGCCAAAGCCCGTTTTATGCCCTTAATCTCGCAAAGGAACCTAAAAACCAGTGCCACATCGAGGGAATGGAGCAATAAAGGTAGGGCCCTACCGGTGCGTTTATCGTATTTACCCCAAAAAAGAACACC
>CAZVDE010000062.1:0-7801 GCA_964626065.1 uncultured Clostridiaceae bacterium
TATTTAGTAAATTCCGAACTTTATAGTTAGGAACACTTACCTGAAAAAGGATTTAGGCATGGTGCGGGGAAATGTCTCATAAGAACAGGATTTCACAAAGGGGAGAGACGAAAATGGGCAAAGAGCGCCTGATCAGGGTTTCCGTTTGGTTGGGATCAATCGTGTTGGCCGGTTTGCTGTTAGTTGTCAGTTGGGCCGCTTACGATAGGTACGGTGCTGTCCCCGCGGTGGGGCAGAGTGTGGAAATCACCCACGTGACCGCGGGTATTATCGATGCGGAAACGCTGATTGCGGTCCGTTTTCGCCTGCCTCAGGTGGGGCAGGATGCCACGGGGAAGAGGCTTGCCCAAAACCCCTTTGTCTTTGCGCCCCACATTGCGGGCGAAGCATATTGGGAAGATGGGCGGACGCTTGTCTTTAAACCCGCCCAACCCCTGTACGCTAAACGGGATTATTCCGCTGTCCTAAATTTGGCCGGGGAAGAAAAGATCCGCTTTGAGTTTTCCACTCGGGGCCAAGCCATTTTGGAAGAGAAAGGGCAGTTTGTGGCCGCCGGCGAAGGCCGTGCCTATTTCTTGGGCACAATTACGTTTTTGCAGCGGGTAAACAAAAACCTAGTTCGGGAAAATGTCAGGCTCAGGCTGGGCGATGAGCTATTGGCCTGCAGTGTGGAAACGGATGATAATCTCACCTTCCGCATCGAATCGGAACAGCTCAGCCGCCACAAAACCCGCCCCCGCCTTGTGGAGCTGCTGCTTAGGGGTGAATCATTGGGCCTTGCGGCGGATCTGCGGTGCGAATATGCCCTGGCGCCTTTAGAGTCTACGTTAGAAGTAATCCATATCATGGAAGAAAAGTACGGTGAATTTTCCCGCCTGCGCATTACGTTTTCGGACGACTTGGCGGCGGGGCGCGATTACCGCGGTTATCTGCATATCAGCCCGGCGGTGGATTTCACTGTGGAGGCAGTTGGCCGCGAACTGATTATCGCGGGCGACTTTAGGCCCAGGGAAAAATACAGCATTGAGTTCTTTCCGGGCTTAGAGAGCAGCGGCGGCAAGAAATTAAACGATGCGGGCGATTATTTTTGGGAAGTGCAGATTGCGGATCTTAAACCCGCGGTGGAATTTGTCGATGGGGGCATGCTGCTGCCCACCTCTGCGCAGAAAAAAATCGCCTTTCGCACCATGAACGTCAACCGCCTGCGCCTGCAGGTGAAGAAAATAGAGGAGGACAACCTGCTTGCTTTTTATCAGGAAAACTACTACCGCCCGGGCAGCGGTGCTTTTTCCGCTTACAACCGCTACCACTTTTTGCGTTTCGGCCGGGTAATCGAGGATCGGGTAATCGATGTGGGCCAAGAGACAAACAGGTGGATTCGCTCTGAACTCGATTTAAGTGAAGTACTCCAAGAGGAACAGGGCGCTTTATATATTATTCAACTCGATTTCGATGAAACCCAGGCCCTTTACTTCCCAACGGGCATGAACCGCTGGGACATTATGGATCGAGTCTCCCTGCGCGGGCAGGCGGTGAAGCATGTTTTAGTCAGCGATGTGGGCATCACGGCAAAGGAGATGCTGGGCGATCTCCATGTCTTCCTCTCTGATCTGATTACGACAGAGCCCATTGCTGAGGCCCAGATCGTTTTAAAGGACAAAAACGGCCGTATTCTGGATACAGCCCACAGCAACGGTACCGGTACAGCCCGCTTAAAGGCTGATCAGGAAGGCCGCTATCTGGAAGTGAGGGCCGGAGAAATGTCTGCCCTCATGGATCTGCAGTCATCGCGGCTGAACACCGCCCTCTTTGCTGTTGGCGGCGTGCAGAAACAAGATGGAATCGATGCCTTTATCTACAGCGAGCGGGGCGTCTATCGGCCGGGCGATGAAATTAATCTGTCCGCCATTATTCGTAATGAAGATCACACCTTCCCGGATGATCACCCGATCAGCTGGAGTATTTATAACCCTCTGGACCGCCTCATCTATGAGAAAACACTGACAGAGGGTCAAGATGGTTTCTACAGCTGCAGCTTCGAGACCGAAAGCAATGCCCCCACGGGCAATTGGCGGGCTCAGCTCAATGTGGGCGGCCGGATCTTCAGCCACGATTTGAAGATTGAAGAGATCGTGCCTTATCGGATTAAGGTCAGCGCCGCACCAACACTCAATATGGGAGAACGGGAGCAGTGGGTGGAATTTGTGCTCAGTTCGCAGTACCTGTTTGGGGCTCCCGCGGCCGGCTTAGAAAGCGAAAGCACAATTTCTTTAGAGTCATATGCACAGACCTTCCCCGCTTACAGTAAATTCACTTTCAGCAACCCCACTGTGGCCTTTGCTGCCCAAGAGAGGGTGTTCAGCGAAAAGCTCGATTCCAAAGGCGAGGCCTGTTTAATCTGGCAGCTGCCTCGCATCGGCGCAGCCCCCTCCGCGCTGCGTTTGCGCCTGGAGAGCAAGGTTTACGAAAGCGGTGGGCGGTCAGTACCCTATACCACTACCGTACCCATCGACTACTACCCCGCTTTTGTGGGGATTATGGGTTTGGAAAAGCCCGATTTGGGCCGGGGCGAGAGGGCCGATTTTCAGATCGTCCATCTTAGCCGAGAGGGCGAGCCTTTGGCAGGCAGCGTGCTGGAATACACTATGTACCGCCTAAGGGATTATTGGTGGTGGGAATACAGCAGTGAGAATGACTTTCGCCGCTATTTCAAGCAGAATGAGCGCTTAATTGTTGCGGAACAAGGCCACCTGGCCACTGACGGGGATGGCCTGGCCCAAGTACAGTATTTGCCGGACGATTACGGTGAAATCGTTCTAGAGGTAAGGGACCCCGAAGGGGGCCACAGCGCCGCTTACTTCTTCCGTTCTTATTGGTGGGGCGAAGGGGCGCAGAGCAGTACGCCGGGGGCGATCACTTTAAAACTGGATCGGGAAAGCTATGCGCCGGGTGACACCGCTAAAGTCACCGCGGCGGCGCCGGTGGGCAGCCGGGCCCTTTTAACTGTGGAAAAAGAAGGCAGGCTGTTAGAACAGCGCTGGCAGGACATTACAACGGCAGAAACAGAATTTACGGTACAGGTGACGGAAGAGCACTTGCCCAACGCCTACCTTTCGCTTTTGATTCTGCAGCCGTACGGCCAGAAGGCAAATGACCTGCCTCAGCGCCTATACGGCATTGCTCCGCTCATGGTGGCCAGTGAGGATACTGCCATCGGGCTGGAGCTGACGCTGCCCGAGGAGATTAGGCCGGAAGAAAAATTCACCTTAAAGGTTCAGACAAAAGATGCCCGGCCTGCCCAATTCACGGTAGCGGTGGTGGACGAAGGGCTGTTGAACATTACCGGATTTGCCACACCCGACCCCCACGGGCACTTTTTTGCCAAGCAGCGCCTGCTGACCAAGAACTATGACAATTATTCCGACGTGATCGATCTCAGTTTCGGCTACCTGGACAATGTGTTCACGGTGGGCGGCGGCGAAGAGGGCGATTACCAAAAGATGCAGGTACCCAAGCAGGATGAACTGCGTTTTGAGCCGGTGAGCTTGTTTCGGGGGCCGCTTAAAACGGATGGGCAGGGTTACGCCGAAGTGGAACTGCAGCTGCCCAATTACATCGGCAGTGTGCGGGTCATGGTGGCGGCGGCCGCGGGCGGCCGCTACGGCAGGGTGGAGCAGGATGTGCTTGTCAGGGCGCCTGTTATGGTCCTGCCCACGCTGCCTAGGGTGCTCAGGCCTCACGATCAGATTACGGTACCCGTTACAATATTTGCCCTTGGTGAGGACCCGGGCGAAGTGGAGGTGTCCTTGGGTGCTGTGGGCCCGGTACGGATTATGGGCCCGGCCAAACAGCTCATTACCTTCGACGGAGAGGACTCTGTGGAAGTGTTCTTTAGGCTTGCCGCTCAACAGCAGATCGGCACCGCGGAGATTGTGATCTCAGCCACTGCTCAGGCAGGGGATTATACGAGCCGTGAGCGTACGGCACTGCCCATTCGCGCCGCCAATCCCTATCTTTATCTGGTGGAAGAAAAAATAGTGGATGAGGGCGCAGCGGTAACCTTCACGGTACCGCCTCCGGGTGTTCCGGGCACAGAACGAATGCGGCTTTCAATTTCGCCCTGGCAGGGCATGAACATTGAGCACCGCCTGCAGTGGTTGATCCGCTATCCCTACCTGTGCTTGGAGCAGATCACCTCCGCCGTTTTCCCCCAATTGTACTTGCCCGGCCTGGCCCCTTTAGATCGGGAGCAGCTGGCCGAAATTGATGAAAATATTAATGCCGCCATTCAAAAGCTGCGTGAATATCAGCTGTCCGGCGGAGGGTTCGCCTACTGGCCGGGTGCGGGTGCGGCCGATCTATGGTCCACCAATTACGCGGGGCATTTCCTTTTGGAAGCAAAAAGTAGGGGGTACCACGTGCCGGATACGCTGCTTCAGGGTTGGCTCGAATTCCAAACGGAAGCGGCTCGCGCTAAAGCAGGCAACCGCCATACCAGGGCTTACCGCCTCTATCTTTTGGCTTTGGCGGACAGCCCTGAACTGAGTGCTTTAAACTACATGCGCGAGAGCGAACTTGATCAGCTGGGCAACGGGGAAAAACACCTGCTGGCCGCGGCTTACCATGTACTGGGCTTTTCCGCAACGAGCAGTAAGATTAGGGCCGCCGCGGATCTGGATATCACCGATCAGGCAGATTGGCAGGCCACGTTCGGCTCGCCCCTGCGCGATCGGGCCATGCTCTTGGATGCACTCTTGGCTGTGGGTGATTATCAGCGGGGGGCGCCCCTTTACAAACAAATCGCCCAAGATCTGGCCTCTAACCGCTGGTATTCCACTCAGTCCACCGCGTACGGGCTGATGGCGGTGAGCAAATACATCGCGGCCCTAAGCGAGCATGCACCGGCCATAACGGGTGAAGTGGGCATCGACGGGCAGATGCGGGCTGTGCGAGAAGAAGGGGCGGCTGCCGTTCTTCCCCTTTCGCCCCTGGAAGGGCAGGTTGTTACGTTCAAAAACACCACTGCGGCGCCGCTCTTTGCTGCCTTGATCTGGGAGGGGATCCCCAAACCGGAAGATCTGCGGCCAGAACAGAGCAAACTGAGGCTGCGCGTGGATTATTATGACCGGGAAGGCCACAAACTGGATGTGACAAGGCTAAAACAGGGCACCGAGTTTTACGGTGTGTTCCGGGTCAGCCAGGACGGTTTTGAGGATCTAAGCGAACTGGCCTTAGTGCAGGTGCTTCCGGCCGGTTGGGAAATTGAAAACTTGCGGCTCTTAGGGGGGCAGTTACCGGACTGGATGGACGAATACAACCTGTGGGAGGCAGATTATGTAGATCTGCGCGATGATCGCCTGATGTGGTTCTTTGATATGTACGGCTGGATGGAGGACCATGTTTTCGTGGTTAAACTGAATGCGGTAACGGTGGGCACTTTCAGCCTGCCGCCCACCCTGTTGGAGGCCATGTATGATAATGATTATAAAGTGGTGACTGAAGGGGGTACTGTCGAGGTGCTGGCCAGGTGAACCGCCAACGATGGCTGCTTGCGTCCGCAATCGCGCTTTTTGTGCTGTTAGGGGCGGCCCTAGTTATAAGCCGAGTCCCGGATCCCCTTTTTCCCAATGATTACAGCAAAATGGTGCTGGCCGCAGACGGCCGAATCCTGCGGGTTTTTCTCAATCAAGGGGAACAGTGGATCTTGCCGCCAGATGGTGCAGAGGTGCCGGCGAAGCTGAAAACCGCAGTGATTCACTACGAAGATAAACGCTTTGAGAGCCATTGGGGGATCGACCCCCTGGCTCTTTTGCGCGCCCTGTGGCAGAATATTTTCCGCGGTGAGCGGATCAGCGGCGCCAGCACTATTACGATGCAAGTGGCGCGGCTGGCCAAGCCCAAACCGCGCACGGTGGGCAATAAACTGGTGGAGATGCTCCAAGCACTGCGCCTGGAATTGAAATACAGCAAGGATGAAATTCTTAAATTGTACTTGACCCACGCCCCTTATGGGGGGAACATTCAGGGCTATCGCGCGGCCAGCCTCCGTTATTTCGGCTTGGAGCCGGCCCGCTTAAGCTGGGCTCAGGCCGCAACACTGGCCGTACTGCCCAACAACCCTGCTTATGTGAACCCCATGCGCAATAGGGAACAGCTTCGGAAAAAGCGGGACAGCCTTTTAAACAGCCTGCTTTGGGCGGAGGTAATCGATGCCGAAACTTATTTTTTGGCTGTGGCCGAAGAGCTGCCACAGGGCCAGCTGGCCTTTTTCCTGGCTGCGCCCCATTTAGCGGAACACTTAGCCCTAAACGCAGAGAGCGATGTGCTTCGCACCACGCTGAACCGAGATCTCCAAGTACGGGCGGAGGCCCTTGTGCGGGCTTATGCGCAGCAGATGCAGAGTTTGGGGGTGCAGAATGCGGCTGCCCTGATTGCTGATACCGAAAGCGGTGAGGTTAGGGCTTACGTGGCTTCGCAGGATTATTTCGATGACGCCCACCTTGGCAAAATCGACGGGATCCGCATGCGCAGATCGACCGGATCCACGCTCAAGCCGTTTTTATATGCCTTGGCCATGGACCAGGGCCTGATTGTGCAGGAAAGCCTGCTTTTGGATATCCCCACCAGTTATGCAGGTTATGCCCCTTACAATGCGGATCACAGCTTCAGCGGCCTTGTTAGGGCCGATACTGCCCTGATCCGCTCTTTAAATGTGCCCACGGTACAGCTTTTGTATGAATTGGGGGTAGAAAACTTCTTTCAATTTCTGCAAAAGGCGGGTTTGGCCGGCATCAAAGGCAGCGCCCAAGATCACGGGCTTTCGTTGGTTTTAGGCAGCGCCTCGGCCAGCCTCTGGGAATTAGCCTGCTTGTACAGGGGTTTGGGCAATTACGGCCAATTCGGCGGGCTGACCGTTCTGGCGGAGCAGCCCCAAACGCAAAACCGCCTGCTTTCGGCCGGTTCCAGTTTCTTGGTCTTAGAAACGCTGAAAGAGGTGGCCAGGCCTAAAGCTGATTATCATTGGCAGGAATACCAATCGGCCGCCCCGTTTGCCTGGAAGACGGGGACCAGTTACGGCGGCTGTGATGCCTGGGCGGTGGGGGTGTCTCCGCAGTGGACAATTGCGGTCTGGGCGGGTAATTTCAGCGGGGGTGAAGTCAAGGATTTAAGCGGGATTGATTCAGCCGCGCCGCTTTTGTTCCAACTGTTTGGCTCGCTGGAGAAAAATGTGGGCCAAGCCTGGTTTGCCAAACCAAAAGGGGACTTAGCAACCATCAAGATTTCTGCCCTAACGGGCTACCGCCTGCCGGAAGGCCGCGGCAATCTTGTGGAAACCACCGTCTCGGCTTCCGCCCTGCCTTTGCGTTATTCGCCCTATGAAAAGACTCTCTTTGTCAACGGGGAGGAAACGATGGAAGTCTGTTCTCTCTGCTGGGATCGGAGCGATCTTAAGCAAATAGAAAGGGTTGTTTACCCACCCCTTGTAAACGCTTATTTACGCCAAAAAGGACTGGAATACACAGTACCGCCCCATAACCCCCACTGCCCCGCGGTTCAGCGCAGAGAAAGCCCAATCCGCTTTGTCCATCCCCGGGCAGATTCCCGGATCTTTGTACCCAGGGACAAAACGGGGGAGTACCAAAAGGTAAATCTGGAAGCGGCTCACAGCCAAAAAGACAGTACGCTTTTCTGGTATCTGGACAACTCCTACCTCGGCACAACCACCGGCCACCACCAACTTGACATTCTTTTAGAAACGGGTTGGCACAGCCTCTATGTTATCGATGGGGCAGGCAGTGAA
>CAZVDE010000063.1:0-7702 GCA_964626065.1 uncultured Clostridiaceae bacterium
ATTTCAGAAGTGGAAACGACGTACACGGGAACGCAGGCTTCTTTCAATGCTTGGAACATACCCGCGGCAACGCCCGGATTGGTCATCATGCCAGCCCCCACAATCGAAACTTTGGCTACGTTTTCGTCACAGGCAATTTCCCAACTTTCACTGCCCTCCAGCCCGGAGATAATCCCTAGGGCAGCCCGCTCTTCTTCCCTGGTCACGGTAAAAGTTAGGTCCGTAACCTCTCGATCTGTGCCCGCCTGAACTATCATATCCACATTAACGCCTTCCGCGGCCAAAGCGGAAAACACCGCACACAACACACTTACGTCATTGGGAATGCCCATTAGAGTTATTTTCGCGCAGTTCTGATCTGATGCCACACCGGTCACCGAGACCTTCCTCTCCACACTATTCACCTCTCTAACCATAGTTCCTTGATTTTGTGAAAAGCTGGAGCGCACATGCAGCGGCACCCCGTAAATAGCGGCCACTTCAACCGCGCGAGGCTGCAAAATCATGGCGCCCAAGGATGCTAATTCCAGCATTTCGCTGTAAACCACTTCGGACAACTTACGTGCATCGGGGACTAGGCGGGGGTCAGCGCTATAAACACCTTCCACATCCGTATAAATCTCGCACACTTGTGCCTGCAGCGCCGCTGCCACCGCCACCGCGGTGGTGTCCGAACCACCCCTGCCCAGAGTAGTAATGTCATTGCCGCTGGTAATGCCCTGAAAACCGGCCACTATTACTACCTTACCCTGTTTTAACTCTTCCCGGATTCGAGACCCGTCAACCAGCCGAATGCGGGCTTTAGTATGCCGGGTGTCCGTCATTATGCCGCCCTGCGCCCCGGTCAAGGAAACTACCGGCTGGCCCAAGGAATCAATGGCCATGGCCAAAAGAGCAATGGAGACCTGCTCTCCTGTTGCTAACAGCATGTCCATTTCACGCTTAGGCGGACTGCCTGAGATTGCCCGCGCTTGGGCTATGAGAGCATCGGTTGTTTTTCCCTGGGCCGAGACCACCGCAACTACCTGATGGCCTTGATCGACCGCATCTACAATTCGGCTGGCAACCGCCTGAATTTTATCAGTATCTGCCACGGAGGAACCGCCGTATTTTTGTACGATGATTGCCATAATCCCCTACCTCTCAAGGTGATTACCTCTACAATAGCACATTGTGCCGGTAGGAACCATTGATGAAAGGTTAAAAAGGTGGAAACAGAATGTCCCCACCTTTTTGACGCGGCCGATTCAAACCGGCCTAAAGGATGATGCAGATTAAACCTCCGCTTCCTTCGTTGATAATCCTGCTTAATGTTTCTTGCAGTTTTTCTTGCGCATTTTCCGGCATCCGATACAGTTTGCTGTTAATCCCTTCCCGTACCATATCTTGCAGTGACCTGCCCAAAAAATCCCGTTCCCACAAGGCATCCGGATCCTTTTCGAATTCTTCGGTCAAAGACCTAATCAATTCCTCACCCTGTTTTTCTGTTCCCACCAAGGGAGTGACCTCAGTTTGAATGCTGGCTTGGACCATGTGAATGGACGGGGCGCTGGCGGTGAGCTTAATCCCGAAGTTGCGGCCTTGCTTGATCAACTCCGGCTGCTCGAAAGTGATATCCTCCAGACTGGGAATCACTATACCGTACCCTGTCTGCCTCACATGAAGCAGTGCTGCTGACAATTTATCATATTCCCTTTTGGCCACAGATAGATCCTGCATCAGACGCATTAGGTGGTGGTCCCCTTCCACTTCTAATCCGGTCATTTCGGCCAATACGGCATAAAACAGCTGATTATAGAGGGCAACATTGAGCGTTACTTTGCCCGTACCTAGATCCAAATCCTCTAAATTGACCACCTGCACGTGTTCTGATTCCCTAAAGCGTTCCACCGCGACTGCCTTCACATCTTTTACCTTTTGTAGTTGGGCGACCGCATCCCAAGCAAGATCTTCGTACATCTGCCTCAGCCAATGGTCGGGCTGCAGTTCTTCAACCCATCTTGGCAGCCGGACATTGAACTCCCTGATGGGAAACTCCATAAGCACTTCTGCAAACAAACCTAAGATGTCTTCTTTGGTCATCCGCAAACAGTCGAGCGCTACCACCGTTACTGCGTATTTTTGGCTCAATTCAGCTGCCAAAGCCGCCGTTTCCGGACTATGGGGGTGAATTGAGTTTAGGACAACAACAAAGGGTTTGCCTAATGCTTGCAGTTCTGCCACAACCCGGCTTTCGGGCTCCTCGTAATCGGCCCGTTCCAAATCGGTGATTGAACCATCTGTTGTGACCACCAATCCAATGGTGGAATGCTCATTGATGACCCTGCGCGTGCCTAATTCTGCAGCTTCCTGAAAAGGGATGGGATGTTCAAACCAGGGTGTCCTCACTAGCCTGGGACCGTCTTCATCTTCATAACCCTTGGCGCTCAGCACAGTGTAGCCAACACAATCTACAAGGCGTATGCTGGCTCTGGTCTGTTCTTCAAACAAAATCTCCACCGGCTCATCGGGGACAAATTTTGGTTCAGTCGTTGTAATTGTGCGGCCGGCCCCGCTTTGAGGAAGTTCATCTCGTGTTCTTTCTTTGAGGTATGTGTCTGTAATGTTCGGCATTACATATAAATCCATGAACCTCTTGATGAAAGTTGATTTACCTGTACGCACCGGCCCAACTACACCCACGTAAATGCTTCCGCCGGTGCGTTCGGCAATATGGGTAAAAACGTTGAATTTCTCCACTATCTCCCCTCCTTAAGTTTGGACAGTATACTATATTAGACAAAAAAGGAAAATATAACAAAAGAAAGGCCCCCGTCCAAGAAGAGGGGGCCTTTACCGAATATATTTATTCGATTTTTTCGCCGAACCGAAATTCGGTACCGGATCGCAATCTTTCAATATTGGAACGGTGCCGCAAAACGGTAAAAATGCCCAAAACCAACGCCAGCGCGAACTCCCACAGGCTGACACCAAAAAGCAGCAGCACAAACGGAAGGCAAATGGCCACAACTATGGAAGCGAGAGAAATATAACGAAACCTCACCAATACCCCCAGCCAAATTAAAAACAAAACCAACGCGGACCAAGGCCTTACCGCCAGCACAACCCCTGCCGCGGTCGCCACACCTTTGCCCCCTCTAAAACGGAGAAAAACCGGCCAATTGTGGCCCACTACCGCCGCTACACCGGCCAGCAGGGCCAAAAACACACTGTCCGTCACGCCAGTCGCCAAAAACACCGCCGCATAGCCTTTGCCTACATCACCCAGAAGCGTGATCAGCGCGGGTACGTAACCGGCTGTGCGCAGCACATTGGTCATGCCGATGTTGCCGCTGCCATACTGGCGCACATCCACCTTTGCCCACCATTTGCCCATTAGAAGCCCGAAAGGAATACTGCCCAACAAATAACTAAAAATCAGTACAATAATATATTTCATCCACTTCTCTCCTTGGCCACAAGCATAATAGGAGTCCCCACAAACCCATATTCTTGGCGAATTCGGTTTTCCAAGTAGCGTTCGTAAGAAAAATGCAGCAGGTCCTTGCGATTAACGTGGAGGACAAAAACGGGCGGCCTGACCTGCACCTGAGAACCGTAAAAAATCCTGAGGGGCACCCCTTTATCACTGGGCGGTTGATTGATGGCAACCGCATCGCGTAAGATTTGGTTAAATCTGCCGGTGGCAATGCGCATGCTGCGCGCTTCGTTGACGGAGCGGGCCAAATCGAGCAGCGCGAACACACGCTGGCCGGTTAATGCGGAAATGAAAACGATCGGCGCATAACTGAGAAACTGCAGCCCCTCCTGAATTACCCGTTCATAATCGCGCATAGTGTTTGTTTCTTTGGGCACCATATCCCACTTATTCACCGCCACTATAATCCCGCGTCCCCGCTCGTGGGCATAACCGGCTATCCGTTTGTCCTGCTCAGTTAAACCCTCCGTGCCATCGATCATCACTACAGTCACATCGCTGCGATCCACTGCGCCCAGCGTTCGAACCACGCTGTAGTATTCCACATTTTCGCCCACCCGGCTTTTGCGCCGCAGCCCGGCCGTATCGATCAGTGTGATCTCCTGATTTTCATAAGTAAATTTAGTATCCACCGCATCGCGTGTGGTGCCGGGTATATCGGTGACGATGACCCTCTTTTCCCCCAAGAGCTTATTGACCAAAGACGATTTACCCACATTGGGCCTGCCCACAATGGCAATCTTTAGCGAGTCATCCTCAGTTGTGTCTGCCGTTTGGGGAAAATGTTCTAGCACTCGATCCAAAAGATCCCCTATATTGCGGCCGTGTTCCGCCGAAACCAAAACGGGTTCACCTAGGCTGAGGCTGAAGAAGTCCGCGGCAAATTGCCAGTGATCTTTCGTTTCTTCCACTTTGTTTACACAAAGCACCACCGGTTTTTGTTGGCGGCGTAAAATCTCGCCGATTTCTTCATCCATCGGATTCAAACCGGCCCTGCCATCCACAACGAAAATAATCACATCCGCTTGTTCCACCGCGAGCATGGCCTGCCAGCGTACTTCTTTTGTAATTATATCATCTTCCCAAGCGATTCCTCCCGTATCGATCAGCGTAAAATACTTATTCAACCATTCTGCCTCACCGTAAATGCGATCGCGTGTAACACCGGGCCTGCCTTCCACTATTGCTGTCCGGGCGCGAATGATCCGGTTAAAAAGGGTACTTTTACCCACATTTGGGCGGCCCACGATGGCCACTATCGGTTTACCCATTACAACCTCTCCCTACCACACAATCTCAGAGATTACCATTTCGCTACCCGGCGCCTAATTCCTTCCCCGCCACCTCAGACTAGTGCTGTACGATAATGAGCACCCCGTTTGTGAGATCATGTGCGGCCGCCCCGAAAATGTTGCTGATCAGAACCGCCAATTCCGCGGCCTCTTCATCATTTTGGGCGTAAAAAATGGGGGCTCCGCCACCCACCCTACTATGATCAGTGCAGATCACCGCTAAAATATCCATCTAATCACCCTTAATCCATCATTTGCCCCGCCCTGGAAGTGAGGGGCTTGCGCACAGCGCTTTCTAAGACGGGTACACGTTCTACCGCTGCCATAAAAGCGGTTTCATTTGGTTCTGAGGGAATCAGCACCAAATACAGATCGCCTGAGGCAGGATTGCGGCGTACCAGGGGCGAAAACTGCTGTTCGCCCACATCCATGAAAACTCCCACCATAGCCGCCACATCGTGGGCTATCGCTTGCATTTGGCCTAAATTTGCCAATGTTGCTTTATCATTGGGTCCATTGGGCCTGATAGCCGCGGCCAGCCCCCTCTCGGTGTAAACCGCGCGGGCCTCAGCTAAAGCAACGTTCATAATCACAGTCTCTTCCACAATCAGCAGCGCCCCATCGAAAACGATAGGCGCCAGTTCAACCCTGGCAATATCTTTGATCTGCCCGCCGCGCATCAGCCTGTTTAATATAATCGCACTGACCACCCCGGCCAGGATACTTAAGACATGCCTGGGCCAACCAAAGGCGGCTAACCCTTCAGCGCTGGCGGACATCACCAGGGCCACCCAGATGGAAAGATAATTACGCGCCTCAAAGGTCCGGGCAATCCCCTCGATGTACCCGGTCCCCCTAGGGACCATCTCCGTTTCTTCCATCGCTTTGAGCGTAGATCGTTCCACGTTGCGCACTTCGCGAAATTGAGAAGCTGCCAGGAGCAAGAAAGAAATGGCCGAATATTCCTGCTCCAGAAAGGCAGGGACTAAAATGGCTCCGATACTACCTCCGATGAACCCCAGAAACAAATGAATTGACCAGCCTTGGGGATAACTCGGATACTGGCGGTAATCGCTCTGCAGCATATACCAGCGGGCTATAGTACCCCCGGCGGCGGCAAAAACGACGGTGAATAAATACTTCACTGCTCGCCGTCGCCGCCGTCATCGTCGCGCTCGCCAAGGCCTAACTCTCTTCTGAAGAACTTCACAGGCGAACCGATTTTCCCTTGGCTGATCAGCTGAAAACCAAGCACCGCAACCACAGCAATCCCAACCAGCCACAACAGCGACTTAAAGGCGGCCGAACCCACCTGCTCAGCTGCACCGCCCCGTTCCGCGGTTGTCAAGCCCGCAGCCGCGGGAATCACCTTGGCAAAGAATTCAGCCGCCTGCTCCGCCTCATCCAAACGATTGGTATGGGAGCCGAATTCAAGTAGAATCATTTTCGGGCCTAAATCTTGATTGTAATTGCCCCGGGCATCAAAAATCCCTTCGATGATACCGGGGAAAAACTTGTCGGCCACTGCTTTGATACGTTTCGCATATTCCAAATTAGCCGCGCGGTTTTGATTCTGCCTGCCAACCACGATTCGCACCTTGGTGCTGGGCAAACCCTCGATTTCAGTCTCGTAAACCTCGGGGGGGGTGGCATCACGGTGAACATCAATTAAGGTGTCCGGGTTGGATCGCAACAGCTCGGTGGCGGTCCGCCGCGAACGAAGATAAGCCTGGCCGTCGTGGGGCAGATGGCTGCTGGGCGTCCAGTGCACCTCCACACCCTGTTTTTCCAAGGCGGCGGCCAGTGCTTTGCCGACCTGCAAAACATCGCCTTGACCGTCTTCCTTAGACTCGGTGCCGCTGGTGGGGACATAAGATTCCGCGTTGTGAGTATGATAAATGCCCACCACGCCCCGGCCCCCGTCCGCCCCGCCCACTTGGGCACCTAGGGCATCGCTGATATCCGGCAGTTCAATTGTCTTTTTGTATTTCACGCTGACGATATCACCGCGGGTTTCCACAACTTCATACAATCGATTGTCGGCCGCAATATAATGATCACCCGGATCCAGTTCTCTGCCCGTCATGGTGACCGTGGCGCCCTGTTCGTCGCGCAGTGTGAAATATCCCGCATCGAGCCTTTCCGCACCTGCAAGGCCGGGCCAACCGAGCAGTAGACAACTGATTACTAAAACGGCAGCCTTCTTTCTCATAATTCACTTTGACCCCCTTCAACCCGTTCCCTGACTTCACCTACGAACTCCGCTAAACCGATGGCGATTAAACCGGCCACGACCATTCCATCGAATACGCCTGCGCCTCCTAAGACGATCCTCGTTGGTGTAGCCATGGCCACCGCCCGAACTAGATGGATCAAGTCCACAATGAATATACCGAGCACACCCGCGATGAAAGCGGCCCGCCTAGAGCGGCCCGCCAAGTACCCGACAATCCCAGCAATAATGCTGAATAACCAAAGGGGATCAATAAGCAGCATGGGGCTCGAGGGGTCGAAATCGGTGAGCTGGCTTACCCCAAATACAATCCCTGCAGTAACAAAAGAGGCCACAATTGCCCGTATTCTTTCTTTTGCGCTGTCCGCAGTAGTGACGAGGTAGATCGCCAAAGCGAGAGGAACCACAGCACCGCCCAAATTAAGGCTGATGCTCGTGGGCCCCCGCATTAAGGGGACTGTAATAAAACTTCCGGCGATCATTAAGGCAATAAAGATCAGAGCCTGGCTGTCCGTGAGCCTCATCCGGTCCAACAGGCGCTGAGCGGCGCCGAAATAGATTAGGGCCGCGGTAATTAGCAACAAGGTTGTGCCGATTGGCATGAATATCCCTCCGCATTAACACTTTCCCTTAGTGTCTCCGGGAGGGGGCTCCTATATAACAAAAAAACCCGGAGACTATTGTCTGCGGGTTTTTTAA
>CAZVDE010000064.1:0-7636 GCA_964626065.1 uncultured Clostridiaceae bacterium
TTGCGTGGTGTCTCTTTTTTCAAAGTTCGTTTTTAGGGATTACAGGAATGCTCCTGATTATAGTTTATAGTGTTCAAGAGGACCTGCTGCGGTGTCCGCTTCTGCCTCAGCCAAGCCTCTGCGCTACTCGCCTTATGAAAAAACGCTCTTTTTGAATACACAAGAGACGCTAGAAGTTTGCTCCCTCCGCTGGGATCGCAATGATGTCATAAAGGTTGAAAGGGTGGTTTACCCGCCCCTTGTCAACGCCTATTTTCGCGAGAAAGGCCTAGAATACGTAGTACCGCCCCATAAGCCTGGTTGCCCCGCGGCACAGCAGCGGGAAAGCCCGCTCCGTTTTGTCTATCCCCAAGCAAACACCAGGATCTTTGTGCCCAGGGATAAGCATGGCGAATACCAAAAGTTCAACCTGGAAGCAGCGCATAGCCAGAAAGACAGCAGGCTCTTCTGGTACCTGGACAACTCTTACCTCGGCACAACCAATTCCAAACACCAAGTCGATATCCTTTTGGAAACGGGCTGGCATAATCTCTATGTCATCGACGAGGTGCGCAATGAGCAAATGATCACCTTTTATTCGCAGCGGAGCTCGTAAATGAAATCTCGCGACCGCTGGGCAGGAACTGGTCCCATTCCGGCGAACCTTTTCACCATCTGACGTGCTAAATGGCCTGTGCTACCGATCCCTATGTGGCGGTGGAAAAGGCGGCAGTCATCATCTTGAGCTGGCTTGGTAGGTTGCTTCCATTAACTTCAATCGGGGAAAAAACAGAAGCGATGGTGAAATTGAGGATGGGCTGCCATGATCTAACCTCTTTTGATTACGGCGGACTGGATTTTGGAAGCAGCGGGGCAGTCGGAAGATGGTTTGGTAGGCAAGTAAATCGGTTTTTATAGGAGTGGGCGAATGGACTTCAGACAGCTGGAATCGTTTGTGGAAATAGTAAAACGCAAGAGTTTTACTAAGGCGGCTAAGAACTTATACCTGGCTCAGCCAACCTTAACGGGCCACATCCAAGCGTTGGAAGAGGAATTAGGGACCGTTTTGCTTAACCGGACAGGTAGGAGCATTTTTCTGACAGAGGCGGGGGAGATATTATACAATCATGCGGTGAATATCCTCAATATGCGGGAGCAAACCTTTTATTCCTTAAGTGCCTACCAAGGAAAACTCCACGGCGAATTGGCGATAGCGGCCAGCACCGTGCCCCAAAATTACCTCCTGCCCCAATTGCTAGCCGCATTCAGTCAAGACTATCCTGGCGTTTCCTTTGAGTTGGGGCAGTTTGACAGCCAGGAGGTCTTGCAGGCGATCATGTCAGGCAGTGCGGATTTTGGTTTTGTAGGCACCGCCACTGCCTATCGCGAATTGGATATGTTAAGGCTTTGTTCCGATAATTTAATTTTGGTGGCCGCACCTGAAAAGTCCTTCGGGGCTGGAGTAGAAGGAACCCTTACCTGGGAGCAGATCCGGGCTTGTAGGTTCATTTTAAGGGAAGAAGGCTCCGCAACCGGAGGGGTGTTTCTGGAGGCTTTAGAAAAGAGGGGCATTGATCTGGAGGAGTTGGATGTGGTGGCCCGCATCGAAAATCCCAACACAATCAAACAGTGTGTGCGGGAGGGGTTGGGGGTGGCCTTCCTTTCCCAGTGGGTTGTACAGGAAGAAATAAAACAAGGCTTGCTGAAGGGCTATGTTATGGCAGACCTAGATCTTTCCAGAGATTTTTATTTCATCAGTCACAAGCGGCGGGTTTTGGATCCCCTCTCTCGTGCCTTTAAAGAATTTATTTGCGTTAATTCTTCTAAAAATTCCCTGTAAGGATTGCGTGTACCGCGGAGATCGCTGTGGCGATCTCTTTTTTTGTATTGAAATGGCCAGGTGAAAACCTAACGGTGCCGGAGGGGAAGGTACCCAGCGTCTTATGGGCTGCCGGCGAACAGTGCAGGCCGCAGCGGGTTTGGATGCCGAAATGCTTATCTAAGAGATAGGCCATTTCGCCGTTGTCCCGGTCCGTAAAGTTTACCGAGACTACTGCCGTTCGGCCCTGGGTTTCCTGCAGGCCTATAATCTGCACATCCGGCATATTCCCCAATCCCTCTAAAAGCAGTCCGGCCAGTTCTAGTTCTTGTTCACGAATGGCATCGATACCCATTTGTTTGAGATACTGCAAGGCCGCGTGCAGCCCGGCAATGCCCGGTAGGTTTAGTGTTCCCGCTTCGAATTTGTCAGGAAGATAGGGCGGCTGTGTCTCTTGTTCCGAGAGGCTGCCTGTTCCGCCTAAGATGAGGGGCTCGATTTGTTCCGCAAGTTCTTGCTTGATTAAGAAGCCGCCCACCCCTTGGGGTCCAAGCAGGCCCTTATGCCCCGTAAAAGCAAGAGCATCTGCTTTGGTTTTCTCGAAATCAAGCGGTAAAACGCCCGCAGTTTGGGCTGCATCGATGATGAAGATTAGCCCCTTCTCCGCGCAAATTTGGCCGATTTCTTCAACGGGAACGATCGTACCGCACACATTTGAAGCGTGGGTAAGTACGACCGCTTTAGTGCGGGGTGTGAGCTGATCCGTTAGGTGTCGCGGAGCAAGCCTGCCCTCGCGGTCGCACATGATGCGGGAATACTGTACGCCTCTGGCCTCAAGCTGCTGCAGGGGGCGCATGATTGCATTATGTTCCAAGGAAGAGACCAGGCAGTGATCACCTGGTTTTAGAAGCCCTTTCAGCAAAAAGTTCAGGCCATACGTCACATTTAGAGTAAAAATGACGTTTTCACTACGGGGGAAATTGAGTAGTTCGCCCAAAAGATCCCTAGTTGCAAAGACAGTCTCTTCCGCTGCTAAAGAACCTAGATACCCGCTTCTATTCACGTTACTGCCAATTTCTTCGATAAAGCGCTGCGCCGCAGCGCCAACGCCCGGCGCCTTAGGATAGGATGTTGCTGCATTATCTAAATAAATCCGAGTCAAAGGGAACCACCTCTCCTCAATTGTATATCATGTGGCCCCGCCGCAAAGATAGAGTTTCTCAATGGGACAGGCTGCTAGATAGGGAAATGCTATTGTACAAGGGTGCTCAGGTTTGAATCCTGAGTTTTACAGCAAAAGAAGTGAAAAACAGCCTAGGACCCCGATGTTGAAAGGGTTTTGGGCTGTTTTGTTTTGTCGCAGAGGTGTAGGGGAAAAGCCTACTTTTTCGCGTGAGCCAAATGTTTTTTGATGTCACCCAACCGTAATCGTTTTTTGCTGAAATCAATGCCAAGAGCAGCACCGATTGCGTCTGAGATCTCGCTTCTGTAATCGAATAAATAAACGTTTTTCTGCTCGTGTGAACAAGAAATCGCATTTAAGCATTCAACGATTCTAGCCGCTGAATAGTTGTGGCCGGTCTTCTTTTCTAGGATGCGTAAAACGGTCAGGGCGATAAAACAAGTCAAGAAATGGGCGTTAATGTGGTCCTCCAACGTCAGGTAAATCGGCCTTGTTTCTAGAACACCTTTTGTAATTCGGAAAGTCTCCTCGATTTGCCAAAGCCCGCGGTAGGTTTCAATGACCTCCCAAGCACTCATCTCAAGTTCGCTGGTGACGATCGCATAGTAGCCATCGTATCGCTCCTCTTCAGCAATCTTTTCTAAATCGAGTGTGGGATGATCCTTGTAATCCAAAATCTCGCCTGTCTTCTCATCGTACTTCACGTTTTGGACGTATTTAACCGCACCATAGGATGTCGCTCTCAGGTATCTTTGGGGGTTTGCCACTAAATCACAGGACTTTCTTAAAACCTCTTCTCGCTCCGCCCGCGCCTTGTTTGCATATTTGCGTCCCCAGAATACAACCTGCTTTTCGTAGATGGTTTTTTTGCTCTTCTTTCCGTTCTTGGTGGTCACATTAATCTCTCGTGCGATCCTACGGCTTTTCATCTTAAAGTCACAGTCTTCTGTAGCTGCCTTTCCATCGGCACCCACATAGCCCTCTTGTGTTAGTACATACTCCTTAAAGTCATTGGTGCCGCCTCTGACGGAAAAGCTAAACACATAACCGTTGAAGTTTTTCCCCTTCTCGTTGCCTAGCAGGTAATAAATGTTATCTCCGGTGATGATCCCCTTATCCGCAACAACAATAATTTTGCCTGTGCCGTAGTTTCTGCGGATTTCCCCCACAACGGGCCTGAAGGTAGCCTTATCCACAGTATTGCCGGGGAATAAATCATAGTGCAGGGGAATGCCTTCAGCATCTATGGCTAATCCCATCTGCACGATCGGATCACGCCTGCCCTCTTTGCTTAAACCGTAGCGCCTCAGCTCATCCGGTTCATCAATTTCAAAGTAGAAGTTAGTGACATCATAGTAGACCGTGCGGGTGTTGCGGCCGTACTTCTCAGTGATCTGCGTGTTCAAATACCTTTGCAGTTCTTTGGCAATAGCCGAGAAATGGGAAAGTGACCGGTAGACATCCTGCAGTGAGAAGTCAAAACGTTCAAAGTATCTGTCCTTCTCTTCGTAGGCCTTCTTTTTTGAACCGGGTGACAGCAGCCGAGAGACAACCAGTAGAATCATAATGGAGTTAGTGTTGTATTTGAATTTTTCGTGCCGGGCCTTATTCCTGAAAAACCTGTCCAACTCCAGTTCGTGAAAAATCTTTAGGATGCCTGCATAGCCGAAATTTTTCCGACCGTTGCTATCTGGAACCAACTCCTCATCCATTTCAATCGATAACGTCAACCTATTGAGTTCCTGTTCTTCTTCCGTCATTTGCCGAGCAACCTCTCGAAAGTGGGCAACGGGGTCATCGTACTCTTTTTCCAAAACATCTAACCAGCCAAGGGAGCGAACAGTCTTCGATCTTGGCCTACCGTCTTGATCACGATAGGCCTTCTCGATGGAGAGGTAAACCCTACCATCTTTTCTGCGGGATTGTTTAAGGTTCACAGCGGCACCTCCACAAGTTGGGGTTCTTACCATTTAATTATATCATATATTGCTATACATTACTATACTTAAATGGGCAAAAGAAAAAATAAAAAAAGCCTTGTAAGTACTGTTCTACAAGGATTTCAATTACCGCATATTCAAATTGGGTGTAAAACTAACGTGGCCCCGCCGCAAAGATAGAGTTTCTCAATGGGACAGGCTGCTAGATAGGGAAATGCTATTGTACAAGGGTGCTCAGGTTTGAATATAATAACGATGAAGGAATACTTTCACAATATCTTTTATAAGGGAGAGATTGTTCTGGGCACTAAAAAGGGCATAATCCTCACCGGAGGCTTGGTTGGGCTTTTAGCTGTCATCCTTACCGCTTTTGGTAATCCGGCCAACATGGGTCTGTGTATCGTCTGTTTTATCAGGGATACAGCCGGTGGGCTGGGTTTTCATCGGGCAGGCGTTGTACAGTACATCAGACCTGAAATTATCGGGCTCACACTGGGGGCCTTCTTTATCGCTTTAAGGGGGCAAGAATTTAGCACCCGGGGTGGTTCATCACCCTTTACCCGCTTTATTCTGGGCATGTTTGTCGTCGTGGGCTCTTTAATGTTTTTGGGCTGCCCCTTGCGGATGGTTCTCCGCTTAGCTGGTGGTGACTTGAACGCACTTTTGGGCCTGGCCGGATTTGGTACTGGCATTTGGGTGGGTGTGCAGTTCTTGCACCGGGGTTTTACGCTCAAACGGACCTACTTTTTGCAACGGGGCGAAGGTTATCTTTTTCCGGTTCTGCAGGTTTGCTTGCTTTTACTTTTGCTTATTAAACCGGCATTTTTGTTCTTTAGCGACGAAGGCCCTGGCGCACTTCGCGCACCATGGCTCCTCGCCCTGGTCGCGGGCCTAATTATTGGGGCTGCCGCGCAAAGGAGCAGGCTATGCATGGTGGGGGGCATTCGCGATCTGATTATGTTTAAAGACACGCATTTAATCAGCGGCTTCGCGGCTGTGTTTGCCGTTGCTTTACTGGGCAATCTGCTCCTTGGCGGTCTGAACATTGGTTTTGCGGACCAGCCGGTGGCCCATGCCGATGGGTTATGGAACTTTCTCGGCATGGTTTTGGCCGGGCTTGGTTCCGTGTTTTTGGGCGGCTGCCCTTTACGCCAGATCATTCTAGCCGCTGAGGGAAATACTGATTCCGCGGTTACTTTCATGGGCATGCTGGCGGGCGCCGCAGTTTCCCACAATTTTGGCCTGGCCGCATCTGCTGCCGGCCCCACCGCAAATGGACAAATCGCGGTGATTGTTGGTTTAGCGGCAGTTTTACTGATTGGTTTTCTCCATACTGAACGGACTTTAGATGTGAAAATGATGAAGGGGGATGTGCAAATTGGCTCCTAAAACGGTTGATGCCAGGGGTAGGTCTTGTCCCGAACCGGTGCTTTTAACGAAAAAAGCGCTGCAGGAAAACCCCCAAGGCTTGCAGGTCCTTGTGCAGGGGAGCACCGCCAGGGATAATGTGAAGAGATTTGCGGAAAATTCGGGCTACAGGGTGACTGTGGATGCGGATGGCGAGGACTTCGTTTTAACTATAGATAGGTGACTGTCATGGAATATATAGCGACCTTTTACACACAGTCAGGCGCGATCAAATACCAAAGGTATCTGCAAAAAGAAAACATCCCCGTCGAATTATTGCCGGTACCGCGCCAAATCAGTTCCAATTGCGGAATCGGGGCCCGCTTCACGTTAACAGGCGATGTTGCGGACTATATCAGCGAGGATTTGGAAAAGCTGTTTGAGATCACGCCGCAAGGTTATGGGCTGATTTACGCAAACGAGTAAACCAGCACTGCTCCAGGCTTGCCAATTTAACCTTGTTCACGTAGAATATGGGTTAAAGATTGGGGGGGACGACTATGGCAACAGATGAAACAAGACTGACGCAAATGACAAAGAGCGCGGGCTGAGCGGCTAAACTAAGCCCTGAGGCTCTGGCGCAAGTTTTGTGTCAGCTACCAATTTTGCCCGATGAAAATCTAATCGTTGGGCTGGGTACTTCTGACGATGCTGCAGTCTACAAATTAAACGCGGATCAAGCGGTTGTGCTAACGATGGACTTTTTCACTCCCGTTCTCGATGATCCCTATACCTTTGGTATGATTGCCGAGCAATCGGGTAGGATCCGGATCTCGCCATAAATTCCTGATATCAATCACCGGCTTTATCCCATAATCATCCCACAGCTTTATGATTAATTTACCATCGTCAAAGCCCCTATCAGCGGCTAATTCATCGCAGCGTTGGAGAACATTGGGATGAATCTCGGTCAAATCACCAATCATCTTGTGGGCTTCTTTAACTTCAGAATTCGAAGCCCGGGTTACCCGATAGCGCACCGGCAATTCGTACTTGGAATCAACTATTAAATGGAGGCGAACCACGAAACAGTCTTCTCCCACAGCGTTCCATCTGCACTAACCCCTTTGTAGGTCTTGGTAGATCATGTATAATTAAGTTCGCAATTTGAAAAAGGAAAAGCCATCGGGACTCCGAAATGGTAAGTCGTCAGACAAAACCTAAAAGGAGTTGTTACCGATGGCCTACCATAAGAATACCCTAAGTTTAGAAAAAATGCTATTGAAATTTCTCACCGAACCCGACCCCATGCTTGCTATGCTTGAGTGGCTCTGCCACCAGTTGATGGAAGTGGAAGTCGAAAATAAA
>CAZVDE010000065.1:0-7508 GCA_964626065.1 uncultured Clostridiaceae bacterium
AAAAGGGAACCCGGCCCGGTGGGGCCGGGTTCCTCGCTATCCGGCGGTTTAAGCGGCGGGTTTTAACTCAATATCATATTTTTTCAGTACCTCTTCCGGAATCTTGCCCTCCTCGATCAGCTCATAGACATTAAGTGACTTGACATTGGGGGTGCGGCCGTCTGCTGAGAAAGGTACCTTGATCTCGCCCTTCTGCGCCAGTTCAATAATGTAATCCCTTAAGGGGTGATCCAAATCAGCACCCGTAATGCTCCAGTTGTTGTCTACCTCCGGTCTGATAGTGCCTTTTTCCCGGATGTATTCTGCAATCATGGTCCTTACTGAAACCGGGTCGGTCTCCACGTGGGGCTCATTGCTGATTATACCTAAGTTTTTCAGTCCGTTATACCTGAAGTCATTGACTACAAGCGATAAAACATCATCGTCTTGAAGGGGCCTGCCCTTGAAAATTACATCCACAATTCTTTCACCCGCGGGGCGGGAGATATCAATTTTGTAATCTAGGCCCGCGAACATATCGTAGTAGTAACTTCTAATGTCGGGATCAAAGCTGACAGTCACATCGCCGGGTTTATAGGTGTTGAAATAGCGGGCGGACCATTCCATATAGGCCTTCAGCTCCGCCCCGGTCACTTCCACTGCCACCAGGGTGTTGGGATATTTATAGATATCGAAAATGTGGTTAAAAGATATGTTCCCTTTTTTGATGTTAGAATCGCTTTTAAATAAGGCAGCCGCGGAAACATCGGCACCCGTGTATTTCAGCTGTACCGAGTTAATCAAATCCATTACTGCAGTATCCCTGATCTGCCCCTCCGGAATATTGGGTACTTCCGAAACAGGGTGGAAATCAGCTGTCGCGATGCCGATGGTGGCATCAAGAAATTCCAGCGTTGTTTCATGATAGTGCCGGGTGTGGTCCCACAGCTCTTGCGAGGCCGCGTAGTTTTTCACTTCGATGATGGAGGGTACCGCGCTGATAACTTCCCATTTTGCATCTTTTTGCTGCAGCGTTAGATCGATGCGCACTACTTGCCGGCCTTCGTCGCGGGCAGCGCCTACGGCGGTGTTATTCACCATCTCAGCCACTGCAGCGTGATCGTGGCCAATCACTACCGCTGCTAGTTCGGGGTTTCTGGTAATTACGTAGCGTACCGAATCCGCGCCCCCTTTCGTTGTACTGGCTAAGCCGGAGTGCATGGCGCCGATAATCAGATCCACGTTTTCCACTTCCTGCAGCACTTTGATCTGCTTTTCCGTTTCGGAAGCCATATGGGTAAAGTACAGGCTTTCTACTTTTGGGCCGTCCCACATGGGTATTTTGGGCGTTGTTAAACCTAAAATACCGATTTTAATGCCCGCGATTTTCCGAACGACATAAGGTTCCACATAGTGCGTATCATCATTCGCCTGATAGGTGTTGGCAGACAGAATGGGGAAGTTGGCCTCCTGCACGATCTTGTCAATAAGGCTTAAGCCGAAGTTAAATTCATGGTTGCCCAACGTCATGGCATCGTACCCCATAAAGTTCATGGCGGCAATCATTGGATGCGGGTGGTCCAGCAGAGATACATTATACAAATCGTCCGTCAGCAGTGTGCCCTGGATTGTATCGCCCACATCAAGCAAAATGGTGTTGGGGTTTTCCCTTCGAATTTGCTCTACCACGGTGTGAATCTTCACTAAGCCGATTTCGTGGTTTACCGCTCCGTCTTCGTAAGACCAGTCAAAAAGGTTGCCGTGCACGTCCGTTGTGCCCAAAATAGTGATCTTCACAGTATCTTGATCCACTGCCAGCACCGGAAATATCAGTGCCAGCATAAGCACAAGCAACACTACCGTTTGAACCAAACATGATTTACTTCTGAAAACCACCACAATTCCCCCTTTAATATAGTAGTCTGACTAGTTGCTGTATTCCCCATGCTGCGTACAATTCCTTCCGCATTCGGCTCGGGCTTGTTACAAATTGTGGTTGAAATCATCAATCCGTGTATCGGTTGCAGGGTTTAACCTTCTTTTGACGAAACAGGGACAAAATCGAATCATAATGTTGGGTGCAACGGATCAAAGATCGCAGTGTATGCTGCAGCGTAAACAGCTGATTGGGGTGGGATCATGGTTAGAGAAAAACGTTTTTATGATGCCCTTGAGGAGATATTTGTCGGCGCCAAGATTGAGGGTGCCGGGGGGTACGTTAATCTTCTTAAAATCAAGGAAAAATATTACGCCAAGATTCTGGGCAAGTTTCAAAATGACGTGAATAACTGCGAAATAATAAATGGGGCCTTTAGAGAAGAGTTTTTTGACAAGCTCTATGCCTTTTTCGAAAAATATTTTAGTGAAAGCGGCAGTGTCTATTTTGTCAAAACGGCCAATTGGCAAAATGTTTACGAAAAGGTTTACACAGATAATAGGGATGTCGTGTTGTTTTGGAAAACACATATGCTTTATTATGTGAAAAGTGACATCTTGTTTCAAAGCATAGATGTGGCCGTGCGGGACGAAAAGGGTGATGAAGACCACTATTTTCATTTTGCCGTTGGTACCCTAGAGACGAAGCAGCATAATGAAAACAGGGAGATCATCTATGCTTTTCGGGAACAGGTGGAAATGAATGTAAAGGATCGATACGGAAATCAGGTGCGGAAGCGTGTTTGCGTTTTCGATGTCCAGTATTCTACCCACGGCAGAAAAACTGATATTAATGGGATTGTTAAAGATACGAATATCCCAAACGTGATCCTTGATAGGGCGTTTGCGGCGTTTGAAAAGCAATCAAAAGTTGATTTTTTCATCAACAAAAATGCTAATGCGTTTCTGACCGAGCAATTGGATCTATATTTACACCAGATTCTTTTGGAAACGGAAAATATTTTCGGCCAGCAGAGGTTAGACCAGATCAAGACGATTAAGACATTTGCGTTGAAGCTAATAGACTTCATCTCTCAATTTGAGGATGAATTGGTCAGGATTTGGAACAAACCCAAGTTTGTGACGGACAGCAATTATGTCTTCACACTAAAAACGATTAAGGAATTGGTTGAGGCAGATTATTACGAAAATCTTTTACAACAGGTGCGCGATCACATCAACACCGATCAAGAATATCGGGCGGACGTCATTGAAACAATCCGCGAAATCTACAAGCAGCCCCTGCAAAGAATCTACGTTCATAAAGTCGTGATAGAAAACGGAATAAAAATCGAGTACGTGAAAAGCTTCAAAGACAGGAAAAGGTTGACGGACTATTTAGAGTCTAACCCAAGCCACAAAGAAATCACGGAAGACGTCACAGATAGGGGCAGAAATCTGGAGGGTTTTTTTGCAACCTATTCCAGCGATAATCTCTGCCGGGAGTTGTCGTTAGAATCGCTTTATATTGATACAAAATATTTTTCGCCGGAATTCCGGAGTGAAATACTGGCACAGGTTTCCAAATCTAACGCAATAGATGATGTCTTGGATGGGTACCTTGTTTATTCGGACAATTATCACTTTCTGAGCAGTGCCATGAAGTTTCGCGAAAACATAGACCTGATTTACATTGATCCCCCATTTAACACGGAAGGTTCTTATGCATATCTTGATAAATTCAAAGATTCCACATGGTTGTCAATGATTAATGATCGGCTGCTGCAAGCGAAAAGGCTCCTTTCGGAACAGGGGAGTTTTTACATTCATCTGGATCATCACTGCAATTTTCTGGGCCGTTTGATTGCTGATGCGGCACTCGGGTTTGACTTAAAACGGGAAATAATTTGGAATACGAGCCCTTCGCTATCCGGGCTGAAAACGGCGGCACACAATTTCATCCGCCAGCATGATACGATTTTGTTTTATGCGGGCGACGGTGCAGGCTTTAATAAGATGTACGTAAATTATACGAATGCGGAAATTGAAGGTTTAGGTTGGTTAGATATTTTCAGGGATGATGAAAAGGGATTATATATCCATAAATATACCGATGGGGCAAAACAGCTGAACAGACATTATCTGGACGACATCTCGGTCATGGCTATCGGTGATACCTGGAACGATGTCTATTCTATGATGTACACCCAAAACATGACCAGGGAAAACTGGGGCGTTGATAATACGCAAAAGCCCGAGAATTTACTGCGCAGAATTATTCAGGCTTCAACCAATCAAAAAGAATGGGTAATGGACTTTTACGCAGGGACCGGAACTACGATAGCCGCAGCCCATAAGTTGAATAGGAGATGGGTGGGCGTCGAAGCGGGCGGTTTTATTGAAAGCGTAACACTCAGACGCATGAAGACAGTTGTAATGGGCGACATTAGGCCGAAACTGTCCATCGATCTGAACTGGCAAGGTGGCGGTTTTTTCAAGTACTACAGTTTAGAGCAGTATGAAGATACATTAAGGAACATGCATTATAAAGATGACCAAGCTACGCTGTTCGATGAAACAAATCCGTATGGGGCTTACATCTTTTTTGCCGACAATAAGCTGACAGATGTTCTAGAAATTGAAGGCGATGATCTCAAACTGGAATTTGCTAAATTATATAAGAATATCGACTGGCCGGAGACTATTTCTAATCTGTTGGGGCTTCCCCTTAAGGGGATTTATCCCGACACATTCGTTCTACAAGACGGTGATACGGAGATTAAGATCCGCACCGATTTCGACAAGATGACGAGCAGCGAGAAACTGGAGTTTCTTCAGCTGATCAAGCCTCTTTTATGGTGGGGTGAGTAAGAGCATGAGATTATACTTGGAAGAACTCTGTGAAAACGTATCCTATGAGGCCTTGGGCGAATGGACCGTACCCAATATTTCCAGGTTTTCGCATAATAAAACCCTGTTTCATTATCAAATCGATGCTATGAAAAACGCGGCAAAGGTGCTTTATCACTACTTCAACGCGGAGAACGGAAAACAGACGTTTTATGCCGAATGCACCGAGCGCGGCATGCCGAGCGGCGCCTTTAGAGTCCAAAAGTTTGCCAGGCCGATTGACCGGACGCGGGGTTTGGTAGATGTGAGATACTCGTTTTTGAGAAATTACTTTCAACCGGTGGAAACTGATAACGATGGATTTATACCCGGTAACAGTTTCTTTAATAGAATGGCCTTCTGGATGGCCACCGGCAGTGGAAAGTCGCTGGTTATCATTAAGATGATTGAATATCTATATTATTTGCAGGCCCGAGATTTGATACCAAAAAAGGACATAATGCTCCTGCTGCCTCGAGAACACCTAATTACGCAGTTTAAACAGGAAATTCAAAATTATAACCTCTATGCTGATGTCCCCATTGAACTTATAAACCTATTAGATTACGAAGAAGATCAACGCACCCCGACCCTGTTGAATGTTTTTAGGGTGTATTACTACAGAAGTGATCTTGTTAGGGATGAAAGAAAGACTGTCGAGCTCGATTTTAGGGATTATGACAATAAGGGCGATTGGTACATTTTCTTAGACGAAGCCCACCGCGGGGAGACGGGGGCTTCAAAGCTGCAGGATTATGTCAGCATACTGTCGCGCAATGGGTTTTTATTCAATTTTTCCGCCACTTTCGTGGATGCCATAGATTTTGCAACGACCGGCTATAACTTTAATCTAGAACGATTTATCGGGGCGGGGTATGGGAAAAACATATACTTGGCCGATTCTTATTTTGATTTTAAAAAAGATCGGGATGATTTTAATGAGCGGGAGAAGCAAAGGCAGGTGCTGAAGTCGCTTATGACGTTAGCAATGCTAAAAATAGCAAGAAAAGAGTGCACATACCACACTCCACTGATGATGACCTTGGTTAATTCGGTCAATACTGAGGATTCGGATCTCCTTTTGTTTTTTGAGAAAATAGAGGAGATAGCCGGCGGTAAAATGGACAACGATTTATTCGAAGAGTCCAAACAGGAATTGATGCGGGATTTTGGGAATCCGGAATATGTTTTTGGCAGGGAAAGATTTGGCTTCAGGAGCGAATGGCTTGACGACTTGCGATTAGAAGACATCCTGGTGAGTGTGTTCAATACAGAAAACCATGGCAAAATTGAAATAATTGAGGGTGAAAAGGGCAAAGAGCTTGTTTTAAAACTAGAGACAACGGATAAGCCGTTTGCATTAATAAAGATTGGCGCTGCCGATACCTTTCAGAAAGAAAAGTTGGGAAGCAACTACTCATTTGTGTCCGGTTATGAGAGCAGGAACTATTTTGAGCGGATTAACGATAACGAAGATATAAGTATTTTGCTCGGAAGCAGGGGTTTCTACGAAGGTTGGGACAGTAACAGGCCCAATGTGATTAACTTCATCAACATAGGGGGGCGCGACGCCCAAAGGTATGTGGCACAATCCATCGGCAGGGGGGTCAGAATACAGCCCAAAGGCGGTAGGCGACAACGGCTGCCCCTCTCCGATCCCGATAAGAATCTGCTCTTGGAAACTCTCTTTATATTTGCAACTGACAAAAGCGGTGTAAAAGCAATCTTGAATACTATTGATGAACAAAAAGCTACAAACGAATACGATTTGGCGCTGTCTAAAACGGAAGAACGTGTCTTTGATTTGCTAATCCCGGTTTTCGGTAATTCAGGTGACAGGGCGGATGTTGCCCATTTCAACATTGCCGAACAGAGCAAAAGCAAGTTCAGACAGTATTTTAACTACTTTGACCAAAATACACTGCTGATAAAAACGGGGCTTGCACTCGATAATTACAAGCTGCTGAACGATAAAATAAATGACGAAACCCTATTTCAAACAGATGATAGGAAAGTATACGGCGACATGGCCATGCTGCTGCGGAGAATAACGGAGCATGTGGGCATCAAAAACAAGGTTGTCGGCGGGATCAAGGAACTGGAAGACGAGATCATTCATTTTCAGCACATTAAAGTCATTGATATGGGTGAAGATTTAACACATTTATTGGAAGAGAAAATTCGTCAAGTAAAGGATTTTGAGCAGATAGATAAAAAGCAATTGGCTTCGGATTTCGCCGCTGATCTGATAACTGAAGCTGAATTCCTAAGACTCTTCAAGGCCGAGGCCGCCACTAGTTTTAAGGATCTTGAAATAGTAAAAATGGCGCAGCATTATTATGTTCCGCTGATCTATTCAAAAAAGGAAAAAGTTGAATATGTCAGGCGGATTATAGGGGTTGAAAGCGAAGTCAAATTTATCGAAGATCTGATTGATTACCTGCAGGATCACCAACCGGAAGCCGATTGGATGTTCTCAAAAATTGATGAGAGCCTGGATTATGTCTATATTCCGTATTATAACAGGACAATTAATAGTTACAGCAAGTTTTTCCCGGACTTTATCTTTTGGATTCACAAGGGGAAAAAATATAAGATAGTCTTTGTGGATCCGAAAGGAACGGCCTACGCGGATTACCAGAACAAAGTGGATGAGTTTGAGAGAATCTTTACTTTGGATGGACAGCCCAGATCATATTCCTACAAAGATTTCGAAATAACCTTTGATTTGCGGCTTATCACCGATGACATTAACGCGGTGGGGG
>CAZVDE010000066.1:0-3898 GCA_964626065.1 uncultured Clostridiaceae bacterium
CAATTCCAAACGGGCCTTGACGGAAAGTGCCGATGTGCGCTACCATCGCCCGTTAAAACGGGGCGATCGGGTCGCGGCCAGGGCCTGTGTTACGGCGATTCAGGGCAATCGTTATGCCATTGAAGTGGATGGACGCGTCCAAGATGAAATCGTTTTTCAAGGGAAATACATTGTAGTTGATGCGGAAGGCAAAGGGGGAGTGGAGCGTGGCTAAAGTAGCGGTTGATGCTTTCGGAGGCGATTATGCGCCGCAGCAAATTGTGGAAGGGGCATTGCGCGCCGCGGATCAGGATGGAATCGGAGTAATACTGACAGGTGATGAACAGCGGCTGAAGCAGCTTGTGGGCGGCCGGCCGGGCAGTAAGCGGATTGAAATCGTGCATGCCCCCGAAATCATTCAAATGGATGAGGCCCCGGTTGAGGCGGTACGGCGCAAGAAAGAGTCATCCCTTGCGGTCGCGGCCCGGCTGGTGCGAGACGAGCGGGCGGGCGCCATGGTCAGCGCGGGGAGTACCGGGGCCACATTGGCGGCCTCCTTATTTATCATCAGGCGCATCAAAGGCGTGGAAAGGCCGGCCATTACTAGTTTTATGCCCACCCGGACCGGTATGAGCCTGATTGTGGATGCCGGCGCTAACGTGGACTGCCGCCCCGCCCAGCTGGTGCAGTTCGCTCAGATGGGGGCAATCTATGCGGAACAGGTGTTAAAGATCCACCGGCCCAAGGTGGGGCTGTTGAATATCGGCCACGAGCCGGGCAAAGGCAATCAGCTTGTGCAGGAGGTATATAAATTGTTAGAGGCCGGTTCCCTAAATTTCCTGGGCAACTTGGAAGGCCGCGATGTCACTGCCGGCGATGCGGACGTAATCGTCTGCGATGGATTTGTGGGCAACGTGGTTTTAAAATTTGCCGAGGGATTGGCTGAGACTTTATTTGGCATGATGAAAGAAGAATTCACAACCAGCGTTGTGCGCCAGGCGGGCGCTCTGCTTTTGCGGCCCGGCCTGCGGCAGATAAAAAAACGCGTAGATTATACCGAGTATGGTGGTGCTCCCCTCTTGGGCGTAGATGGCGTTGTCATCATAGCCCACGGCGGTTCGAATGCCAAAGCGATTTATAATGCCATTAAGGTCGCTAAAGAAGGAATCACCCACGGCCTGGTAGATATTATCTCCCGGGAGATACCCCGATAAAAATGCCGTACCCGAGCAGGCAGGAATTCGCAGCCGTTAGCCGAATGAAGAAAACTGAGTATTTGTGCATCATTACTGTGCAAAAGGGGGTGACTTGCAGTGGGGGATCTGGATGCGAAGATTTTTGAAAGGGTAAAAACAATCGTGGTGGAACAGTTGGGCATCGATGATGGAGAAGTTGTGCCCGAAGCAGCTTTTGTGGAGGATTTAGGGGCTGACTCATTGGATGTCGTGGAGTTGATCATGGCCTTTGAGGAGGAGTTTGACCTCCAAATCACGGACGAAGAAGCAAGCAAAATTTCTATCGTGCGAGATGCGGTGGAATATATTATGGAGCAGCTATAACTAGCGGGCCGAGGGGATGGGGTGCACAGCATGGGTAGACAAGAAACCAATCTAAAGAAACTGCAGAAGCGATTGGGTTATGAGTTTAAGGATCTGTCCCTGCTCCGATTGGCCCTCACCCATCGCTCACTGGCGGGGGGCCCCCGGGAAAACAATGAGCGCTTGGAGTTTTTGGGCGATGCTGTTTTGCAGCTCACGGTGAGTACGCACTTGTATGTCAAGCACCCTCAACTTCCCGAAGGGGTGCTGGCTAAAATCAGATCGCTCTTGGTGCGCGAATCTGCCGTTGCTGAGGCAGCCAGAACGCTCGACCTGAGCAGTTTTTTAATGGTGGGCCGCGGTGAGCTGCAGATGCAGGCGCAGAAGCGGGATTCTCTTTTGTGCGATGCCTTGGAAGCGGTTTACGGGGCGATCTATCTTGATGGCGGCTTTGACGCGGCCAGGCAGTCCATTTTACGTAATTTACCTGCTTGGGATTTAGAAGAGCTGCACTTAATCGATGCTAAATCAACTCTTCAAGAACATTTTCAGCAGATCGCAAAAAAGCCGCCCGTTTATGAGCTGATCAAAGAGGAAGGGCCCGATCACGCCAAATCTTTTCTGGTTGAAGTCTGCTTTGAGGGGGAAGTGTTGGGCCAAGGAATGGGCCCCACAAAAAAAGAAGCGGAGCAGGAAGCGGCTAGGGAGGCTCTCGCATCTTTGGGCCTTCAGGAGGAAAAATAGCGGGTTTGGCTGATGACTGTACCCACCGGGGTTAAGAAATCGGGATAATTTTGCAGGGTGGCAGGGTGGATGAATTTTTCGTTGACCACTCTCGCCAAGAAGAATTCTTGTTCTGTCCGTAGCACGATCCAGGCGTTTTCAGCAATATTACCGTCTGCGCAGACTATTAGGACATCTTGTGCGGTGAACCAGGGGCTGAAATCATTCGAGCCCACTCTCAAAGCAAATAAACCTTGTGGATCCGGATCGGTATCGAAATGATACCATTCACCCACAGGGTTTTTTTGTTGCGGATTCCAAGCAAAGAGGGGTAAGGTAAGTGCGTAATGGGTGCCCGTCCCCACACCCAGCGCCGGAGGCCGCGGATCTTCGCCTGCCAGCACCAGCCGTTTAAACTCATTGATACCGCTCACATTGCCTTTGCCCAGCCAGTAATAAACGGATTTGCTATCCGCAAACTGCAGCTTTGCCGCGATTTCCCGCACCGTAATGCTGGGGTTTTCTCGCACCAGTGCCGCCATCTGGCTTAAATAATCAGGATACTGCATCTTACCCACCCCCCTCGTTGATTTATTTATCTTTTTTATCATTCAGTGTACTAAAACAAAAAACCTTTACATGAACTCTGGTCTAAACGGGAAAATGGGCAGAGTTCTAGCGTTAAATGTACATAAGTTATGGATAACACCCACCCGTTGACAGGCTAGGAATAGTACTGCGCCGGCTGCATATATATGGACTAGGCAAGCCTGGACAATTGAGGGGGGATAAGTTGTGGGGGACAGCAATCAAAACATCGATCTTGGGTTGATTCAGCGCATTCGCGCCGATGATGAAGAGGCTCGGGATATTCTGGTAGTCAAATACGTGCCCATGGTGAAATACATTATACGCAATTATTACTCCAGCTTTCTGGATTTCGAGGATCTGCTGCAGGAGGGGCTGATCGGGCTGCTCAGTGCAATTGAGGAGTATAGGCCGGACGAGTATGATGTCAAGTTCAGCACGTTTGCCTATATTTGTATCATCCGGCGGGTTTACAATGTTATCAAACACACCAGCGGCAATAAGCACCGCCTCTTAAACGAGGCCACTTCTCTGCAGGCCCCGGTGGGGGCCGATGAAAACAGAACGATCATGGATTTTGTCGCGGATGGGGCTAATCAGGTTGATCCGGAAATGATTCTGGAAGAGAGGCTGGTCAACGAGATCATTGGGCAGGTGCTGAAAAACCATCTTTCGCTTCTTGAATACGCCGTTATAACAAGATTTTTGCAGGGTTACACCGCGGGCGAAATCGAACAGGAGATGGGCGTGGGGTTGAAAGTGATAGATAATGCGCGCACGCGGGTCAAAACCAAACTGCGGAGGCTCATCGATGAACACGGCTCGTTATTGAGCCCCCATGTGCCCACAGATGTGCGCAGGCGCAAGGACCTCTATTTGGATATTCCCAGTTGAACGGGGTTTTAAGGCCGGATGGCCGCGGTTCTTTTTTTCCGCCGGGTGTGGTACAATAGGCAGGGATAGTACAACATCTGGAGGAATACAATGCGCCTTAAACGCCTAGAGATTCAAGGTTTTAAATCTTTTGCCCGCCCGGTCAGCCTAGAATTCGGCTCGGGTATTACCGCCAT
>CAZVDE010000066.1:3998-7485 GCA_964626065.1 uncultured Clostridiaceae bacterium
CGCTCCGGCGACAGTGAATTTCTGATCAATAAACAAAACTGCCGTCTCAAAGACATCCACGATCTGCTCACGGACACGGGATTAGGCCGGGAAGGTTACGCCATTATCGGACAAGGCCAATTAGACGCGGTATTGAGCGTTCGTTCGGAGGATCGGCGCATTTTGCTGGAGGAGACGGCGGGCATTGTAAAATACCGGCAGCGTAAGGAAGAAGCCCTGCGCAAGCTGGAGGAAACTGATCTCGACCTACTGCGGGTAAACGATATTTTGCATGAATTAGAAAACCAGCTGGGACCCCTCAGTAAACAGGCGGAACGGGCCCGTGCCTATCTGGCCTTAATGGACGAGCTGCAGCAGTCTGAACTGGATTATGACCACCTTTTGTGGCATAAACTGGAGGCCAAAGAACGGGACGCAGCTGAAAAACAGGCGCTGCTCAAGCAGGAGTACGCAGCCTGGAATAGGGAGTCTGCCTTGCTTGAGGAGGAAAAGGCCCGCCTAGAATCGGCCTTGGAAGAACTCGAGGGGGAAATGGATGCGGGCCGGGAAGAATTGGCCGCTCTGACAGACGCCTATAATGAGGGAATACATACAATTAAGCTGTACACTGAGCGCCAGACGGACCATGACGTTCGCTGTCGCGAACTTACGGGCTCAATCGAGGCCCAAGAGGCGGAATTAGCCGCTTTGGCAGGCCAAATGGCCGATTTGCTCGGCCAAACGGACCGGTTGAATGCAGAGATAATGGAGCAAGAGGAGCGGGTTGGGCGCAGCCAAGCCGCTCTGGAGCGGGCCCAGGCGGAACAGGGCCGCGCTCAGGCGCGGATCAGCGCCCTTAAAGATGACTTCTTCGAATTTATGCGCTTCCTGGCGGAACAGCGCAATCGGCAGCGCAATTTTGACGAGCGGCGGCAAAACCTAAAAGCCCAGGCCGCGGCGGGGGCGGAGGAGATCAAGCGTTTGGAAGCGGAACTGCATTTGGCCGCGGGGCAGCTGGCGGCCTTAACGGAACAAGAGGCACAATTGGCCCAGCAAAGCGAAATACTGCTGCAAGCGGAAAAGGCCGATGTGGAAAAGCTCGCCGAACAGGAGGAACTGCTCAGGCAAAATCAGGCAGAGAATAGGCGGCTGGAAGCAAAGAGTGCGCAGCTCTCCTCTAGGCTTGCCACCCTGCAGGAGCTGGAAGAGGGCTATCAGGGATACGCTGCGGGTGTGCGCCGCTTAATGCAGGATAGCGCAATGTCCCCTTTGGTGTTGGGGACAGTGGCCGAAGTAATTACGGTCCCCGAAGGGTTGGAAACCGCTTTTGAGGTTGCCTTGGGTTCAGCTGTACAGAATGTGATTACCAAAAACGAAACGGATGCGAAAACACTGATCAATTGGCTGAAAAGGGTGCAGGGGGGCCGGGTCACTTTCCTGCCCCTCGATACGGTGCGGGGCAGCGAGTTTTCCCGGCAGGAGCTGGAACGCCTGCAGATGCCCGGTGTTTTAGGCGCGGGGCTTGCGCTGTTAGACTTTCCGCAAGAGTTTCGGCCCGCACTGGCTTCTCTGTTGGGGCGCATTGTCATTACGCAAGATTTGGATACTGCACTAGCCCTAAAAAGGAAACTGGCCCGTTTTGCCCGCTTAGTCACCAAAGACGGTTCAGTCGTCTTTCCCAGCGGCGCCATGACGGGGGGCAGCTGGAAGCAGCGCACCGCGGGGCTTTTAACGAGAAAGGCGGAATTAAACGACTTAGAACGGGAACTCTGCAGCGTGAACGAGCGTGCGCAAAGTCTTGCTGCCCAAGGTGAAATGCTTGCCGCGGCGGCCTTTCGCCTGCAAAAGGCGTTGGAACAAAACAGGGCTCGGCAGATGGAAATCAAGCTGCAGGCGCAAAGCACGGCCCAAAGCAGACAGCAGTTGGCGGCGGAGCGGGCAAGGACTGACGGCAGGCGGCAAGAAATAGTTGAGAAACTGATCGAGTTGCGAGAAGCCTTGACCGGCTTGGATGGGGACCAAGAGGCAGCGGCGGCCCGGGTGGGTGGGTTGGAAACAGAGGAGCAAGAGCGCCGCGCCCACATTCACAGGCTTGAAAAAGAGTTTGAAGAATTCAACGCCGAGCTGGAGTCGGCTGCTAAGGCCCAGACAAAAGAGAGCGTCCGTTTGGCGGAACTCAAGGGCAGTAGGCAGAATCTGGGCACCAAGCAGGATAATCTAAGCCGGCTGCAGCTATCCACCCGGGATTTGCAGGAAGAAGCGCGGGCGGAACGATCTCGCCTGCAGCGGGAACAAGATGAATTTGCCCGCATCGTCCAAAAAATTACGGGTGAGAACACGCTGAGGACGGCCAAAGCGGAGGAGTTGAAGGCCAAGCTCGGTGAGAAACGAGCGCAGAGGCGTGAAACTCAGGAGCGGAAGGCCGCTTTGGATTTGGAATTAAGCCGCCGGCAAAAACAGCATCTCGATAAAGAACGGATGCTTTACAAATGCGAAACGGCGCTAGAGCAGTTGGAGCAGGAACGGGGGCAAATCCTGGCTTCCCTGAGCGATAGGGGGCTTACGTCGGCCCACATTCTAGACCGTGCCGTGAGTGCATCGGAGAGCAGCCTCAAGAGAAAGTTGGCGGGGCTGCGCGAGCGGATCAGGGAATTGGGCTTGGTCAATCCGGCGGCAGCCCAGGACTTTGAGGCCGTTCAGAAGCGGTGCGAGTTTCTCAAGGTGCAGCTTGCAGATTTAACCGAGGCCAGAGAGGGCCTGCAGAGCGTAATCCGGGAGATGGACAAGTTGTGCCGCACCAGGCTTATGCAAGTATTTAAGCAGGTCAGGACAGAATTCAACAGCATCTTCACCCGCCTCTTTGTGGGGGGTAAGGCAGAATTGATCATGACCGATCCGGATTCGGTACTCACAACCGGGATAGATATTATGGCTCAACCGCCCGGCAAAAAACTGCAGAATTTGCTGCTCCTTTCCGGCGGTGAACGGGCCTTGACTTCGATCGCCCTTTTGTTTGCCATTCGCAGAGTAAAGCCGGCACCCTTTTGCGTGCTTGACGAAATTGACGCCGCTTTGGACGAAAATAATTTGCACCGCTTTGTAGATTTACTGGAGGAATTTTCCCGGGAAACACAGTTTCTCGTTATTACGCACAGGCAGCCCACTATGGAAGCGGCCGACACGCTCTACGGCGTGACAATGGGCGAAGAGGCCGTTTCTCAGATTATTTCGGTCGCCCTGACATAAGGAGAGGATTCAACTTGGTTTGGAAAAGACTGTTCAGCAAACAAACAGATGAAGAAACGAAGGATAGTGCCCGGAAAGAGGCCGGGTTTTTCGGCAAATTGGTGGCCGGGCTGGAAAAGACAAAGCAGGGCTTTGTAGGCAGAGTAGAAGAAATCCTCACCGGCAGGCAGGTCGATGAGGCGCTGTTTGAAGAACTGGAGGAGACCTTAATCCGCGCCGACTGCGGTGTGAACACCTCCCTTTATCTCGTACAACGGCTGCG
>CAZVDE010000067.1:0-5960 GCA_964626065.1 uncultured Clostridiaceae bacterium
CTGGTGATAGATCTGCATGAAGCTTCCGCAATGTATCCTGTCGTTAATGTTATGGTTTCCCATGAAAACGCCATGGATGTGGCGGGAATGGCGGCAATGACCATGGATTTCGAAGAGAACGTTTATATCGGTGTAGAGGCTTCTCCGGAAGGACTTAGGGGATTTACCCACCGGGAGTTGGGTGACCATACGGGCGCCCGCGTGATTTTAATGGAGACCGCTAATCCCATGATGGATTGGGTACGCGGCAAGACAACACAGGATCTTGTGTTGACCGGCCAGGATGAATTTTTGCTCATGGCGGCGGAACGCGGTTTTGTCACCGTGCCTTACGACGAGACCGGGGTGCCCATTGCTGAACGGGTGGGCCGTCATTCTTCGGGGATACAGCAAATCTTGAACATGCTCTCGATGATGGATCCCGGCGCCATCATCAGCGTCCAAGAGGTACCTAAGCATAGAGAATTACAAGAAAACGGACTGGGCCATTACCTGTTAAATCCGGATCAGATTTAAGCAAGGGGGCAGCAAATGAATAAGGGAAAAAGGCTGGGATTCGTCACAATCGGGCAGGCGCCGAGGGATGATATGGTGCTGGGGATCATGCAAATAATCAACAAGCTGCATCCTGAACGAAGGATCGAGGTTACGCAAGACGGGGCCTTGGATGATCTGAGCACTGCCGAAATCGAGGAGTTAGCACCTCTAAAGGAGGAGCGAGTCTTAGTAACCAAACTTGCAGGCGGGGAAGTTGTGCAAGTATCCGAGGCAAGGCTCGAGCCTTATATGCAGCATGCGGTGGAACGGGCCTCGGCACGGGCCGAATTGGTTGTTTTGCTGTGCACCGGTTCATTTGCCTGCCTTCGTTCGCACGTGCCCTTAATTCACCCCGATCGCCTGCTTCTTGACTTTTGTTTTTCAGCCTTAACGGAAGGGGTTTTAGGTGTAATAGTGCCTGATCAATCCCAAATAGAACAGCGTGGGCAGCTTTGGCGGCGAATTCGATCCGCTAGGGCGGCACAAGTGGAGTTGAAGTTCACTGCGGCCTCGCCTTATACAGCGGATGGGGCTGTGGAAGATGCCGCGGCCTTTTTGGCAGACTGCAATTTGCTTGCGCTCGATTGTATGGGCTACAGCGCTGTGGCCAAACAGAGAGCCGCAGCGGCACAGAAAAGCCCGGTTGTATTGGCCCGCTCAGTGGTGGCCTTAGCCGTCTCGGAGCTGATCTAGATTACGAAAACAAGAACCAAATATAGCTTTGTCCATTCGACCCCGTGTTACAAAATGCGGGGTTGTTTGCCGTTTGGGTGCGATTAGATAGCAAACCATAGGGAGGCTAAGAAAGATCCGGAGATTGCACGGTTGCCATAAATAGGCAGGACATTGGCTTTAAATATGGAAATAATATGTAAAACGGAGATTGGAGGGGGGTTGCCATGAACCGCGTCCACCTGGCGGTCGTATTTGCGGCCGATGCTCATCGGGGCCAATTTCGCAAAGGAAAAGCCATCCCTTATATCTTACACCCCATGGAGGCTGCGGCCATTGCGGCGGGTATGACGGATGACCCCGAGATCATTGTCGCTGCACTGCTGCACGACACTATAGAGGATGCCGGGGTTTCGGCAGAAGAGATTGCCGCTGAATTTGGCCCGCGTGTGGCCTTGCTTGTGCAGGCGGTAAGCGAAGAAAAACGGGAGTCGCTGCCCGCCCAAGAAACTTGGCGCATCCGCAAGGAGGAAACAGTTGCTGCCCTGCACAGGCAGGAGGATCGGGCGGTGAAAATGCTGGTAGTCGCGGATAAGCTTTCCAACATTCGGGCCCTCTACCAAGACCACCGGTCTTTGGGCAGCGAGCTTTGGAAACGCTTCAACCAAAAGGATCCTATGATGCATGCTTGGTATTACCGGGCCATAGCCGAGGCCACCGCTGAACTGAAAGAATATCCCGCTTGGCAGGAATACTGCACTTTGGTGGAAAAGGTCTTCGCACCTTATACCCATGAAAAAGATGATGCCCGCGGTTCGGCCGCGGCGCTCGAGGAGTTTGAGGAAAATTGGCGTAAAGTGGGCCGTGGTTATCGGGCCGTTGTGGGCGACTACGAGCTGACCGCTAAGCCAACCAGATTGGCGGTGCCGCCCACAGTTAGCTTGCGGGACATTATCAAGCGGGGAGGCCGCCCCATAGGCTGGGAATGGGAGTTTAAGGATACAAAATTCAAAATTACGTTTGGCGGTTATGCCCTGTCTTTAGATGAGGCGGTGCAAAGCCTGAAGAGACAACTGCTGATCTTCACAAAGTAACGGCGTCGTGACAAAGAACGTGGCTTAGGCAGGAATTAGCTATGGTCGAACCGAAAGATCCAGAGGCTTTGTTTGAAATCCTACAGCCAAGGGGGAAATCAAATGTTCCGGAATATGAAACTATCTTTCAAGCTTGGGCTTGGTTTTGCATTAGTACTTATATTAAGTACGGTGGCTACCGTGAGTGGCTTGATCTATCTAAACAGCGCCGCCGATTCTACGCGGCAGTTGTACGAACACCCCTACACGGTACATACGGAAATCTTGAAAACTCAAGGCAACATTATCGCGATTGATAGGCATATGAAGGACATCGCCTTAACAACTGACAGCACAGCGGTGCAGGAGTTGACTGTCGCAATCGATGGGCTCGAACAGGATATCTTTGCGGCGTTCGATCTGCTTTATGAACGGTTTAGGGGCGATCAGGCGCTGTTGGACAGCGCCTTACAGGCGGTGCGGGATTGGAAAGTGGTGCGAGACGAAATTTTGCACCTGGAAAATGCCGGCCTGAAAGAACAGGCCGATGCACTGCAGAAAAGTGCGGGGGCAGAGCAGGTTCAGCTGATAGAACAGCGCATCCAAGCAGTTGTTGATCTTGCCCGGGATAGCGCCGGCCGGTTCAATGTGGAGGCGGCGCAGGACGCAAACAATGCTAGGGCCTTGGTGTTGATAATCTTGGCCGTTGCTTACGTTATGGCCATTTTGGCCGGTTTAATCATTACCAGGAGTATCACACGGCCCTTAGGCGCCCTATTATCCTTCGCCCACGAACTCGGTGATGGAAACCTGACGATTGCGGATGCCGATTACAAAAGTCGGGACGAACTTGGAGTGCTCACCCAGGCCATGAACGGCCTAAAACGAGATTGGCGAGATCTTGTTACTAGGGCAACTAGTTCGGCCGGCGAGGTCAGCGCTTCTTCCGAACAAATGTCAGCGGTGGCCCAGCAGAGCAGTGCATCGGTGGGCGAACTGGCAGGTGCAGCCAACGAATTCGCGAATGCTGTTGATCGCCTTAATAATAACGCGCATAGAATGTCCGATTCCGCCGGAAAGACAAGCGAGCTTTCCCGGCAGGGGGCGGTGGAGATTGATCGCTCCATTAAAACCATGAGTGAAATAAATGAGGTTGTGACCGAACTGGCACGGGAGATTAGAGATTTAGGCAGGCAATCGGAAGAAATAGGCCACATAGTAACTTTAATTACGGGTATCGCGGAACAGACTAACCTCTTGGCCTTAAATGCCGCTATCGAGGCTGCAAGGGTGGGTGAACAGGGCAGGGGCTTTGCGGTTGTGGCGGAAGAGGTCCGCAGCCTGGCGGAACAATCTAGGCGGGCCGCGGATGAGATTACTCAGCTTATACAAGCGATCAGAAACTCGGCCCAAAACTCAGTCCAGCGCACCGATGTCGGTGCTGAAAAGGTGAAAGAGGGTATGCAGGTGGTCACCGCCGGGGGGGACATGTTTGCCGGTATAACCCGCACTATCGAAGAACTCGTCCAAGAAATCACCGAGGTGGCCTCCGCCAGCCAGCAACTGGCCGCGGGGGCGGAAGAAATCAGCGCTACAACAGAAGAACAGTCCGCTTCGGCCCAGCAGATGGCCAGCTCATCGGCGGAAGTTGCCAACGCGGCTGCTGCGGTTGATGCTCAATTGAGAAGACTAAGGCTGTAGTCAAACGGCTTTGAAATAAAACCCCCGGGAACTCGCCCGGGGGTTTAGTTTTGCAGACAACGTTCTATCCTACCGTTGTGATCGGTATATCCACATTGTGCCTTGCGGGGCACAATCTCATAAACACCTGCTGCTCGGCAATTAGTTTCGCTTTGAGTTCGATTGTCAGCTCTTCGCTGAAAGTATCCGCATCGGTATCTAGGATAAGGGTATCCCTTGCGCCGGTGTAGACAATATGGCAGTTCAATTGTTCCGGTGTCAGTCCCAAGATGCTTAAGATTTCTGCGTTGCATTTGCGGTAGTCCGCCCCGAAGGATAACCGTTCCATGAATTCCAGCGGGAATATCTCGCCCGTTGGGGTGGTCAGCTGCAATTCTTTCTGTACGATGAAGAGTGGTTCAATCACGAATGTTCCGTCCAATAAAATGAACACATCGCATTGGGATAGGGTGACCGTGACCGTACCTGCTAAGGTGCTGCCGGCCGGGGCATCAAACCCAAGGGGGACATCTATTTCAGTGTGAAAGAAGTAGAATATCTCATCGCAGAGCACTACGTCTGTTCTGATCTTCTCACAAAAACCCACGTGATTCAGTCCTTTCTCTTAGATTTTAAGGCCCCACTACAGGAGGAACCGCAACAACATCAATGTCCACCCCATGCCTCGGTGAGCAGCCCTGCATAATCAGCTGTCTTTCCTGGATGAGTTTAAGCTTGAGCATGATTGTGAGTTCTTCATCGAAGGTGGCATCTTTAAGCAGTGCCCCCGTATTCGGATCGGTAGTGGACGGATTTAAAGTTACAATGTCAGTGCCGGCGATGCTGACGATATGGCATTCCAACCCGACCAAGAAATCAGGATCAATTGCCTGCATCTGAAGGGGGAAGCATTTTCTAAACGCGATTGATCTGGCTAAACGGAAACCGAATTCCAACGGGATCAAACCTTCATCGGGTGTGATAATCGTTAATTCTTTCTGCACCATAAACACCAGTTCCGCCTCGAGTAGATTCAAGACAAGATCCACAGCGGGTGTGCAATTCATAACGGTCACCGTGACGATGCCCTCTATTGTGCTTCCGGGCGGTACCACAATTTCGCCAATGGGGATATCAAATTCGTCATCTTCAATATAGAAGATCTCATCGCAGATGACCCTATCCACCATTACTTTTTCACATTTTTGCACGCCTCTGCGTCCCGGTGGTGGCGGTGGCGGTTGAACTACCTGGAGAAAGGCATAGATGCTTCCGGAGTCTTCTCCGCCGAAGTTCGCCAGCCTGGCACCAACGAGTAAGTCTTGGAATCCGTCGTTGTTGAGATCTCCCGTTCTAATGCCGGAGCCAAACCTGTCACCGGCCTGTTCCCCAACTAACTTGAAATCGGCACCTGAGGCATCCTGGGGGAAGCCTTCAAGCACACCGTTGAGAAAGATATAGGCCGCTCCAACGTTATTGGTGGTCCCTACGTTATACCGAGGGGCGCCCACCAAAATATCGAGACCATTTGAGTTGTCTAAATTTGCAATGTGGCAGCTTTGGCCAAAGAAATCACCGGCGCTTTCTCCGTCGATTCTCCAATCCGCTGTGCCTGAGTTTGCCGGGAAAAATGGGGCGGTTGCTGAGCCGTTGTTGAAAAAGATAAATAATGCGCCTTGGTTTTGCGCCGTGCCCGGGTCAAAAAGGGGTGCCCCCGCAATTAAATCAAGATCGCCGTCTCCTCCTAAATCGCCAATGGCGATGCAGGAACCTAACTGCATACCTGCTTGGGAGCCGGTGATTGCCTGGCTCGCCGTGGTTATGCTTGTGGGGAATCCCCCGCTGCCGTTGTTTAGGAAAATAAAGATCGCCCCTGCAGAAACTAACGCCATTGATGGGGTGCGCAGCGGTGTGCCTACCACAAGATCGACAAAACCATCGTTGTTAATATCAACGGGCACAATGTTTGTGCCAAATCCCTCGTCTGTGCCCGCCCCG
>CAZVDE010000067.1:6060-7474 GCA_964626065.1 uncultured Clostridiaceae bacterium
AATACATATACACTGCCCGCATCAATTGCGGCGAAATCTGTACCTGGGGCACCAACTATTAGATCGGGCCGTCCATCACCGTTAATGTCGCCAATGGCCACGGAGGCTCCGAAAAAGTCTTGGGGGTTAGCACCCGTAATAATAATGTCGGCGTTCGCCGCATCCAAGATCGGTGTACCATTAAAATTACCGTCACCGTCACCGAAGAAGACATAGACTTTACCAACATCTTCCCCATTTTCGGCAAATCCTGCGCCTACTATTAAATCAAGAAAACCATCATCGTTGATATCGGCAAGTTCCCCGGTCGCGCCAACGATCACCTCTCCGTCAACCTGGATCGAATAGGCACCAAAGCGGTCACCGGCAGTTTCACCGTCAATTCTCTGTTCTTGTACAAAATTTATTGACAAATCGTGTCACTCCTTTCTAATTTTTCCGTGTTTTAAATGGTTTCGACATCGATATCCACCCCGTGTCTTGGATCGCAGAGGGCCATGATCAACTGCCGTTCTTGGATTAATTTCAGCTTGAGCAGAATCGTGAGTTCTTCATCGAACGTGGCATCTTTAAGAAATTCGCCCGTAATGGGATCAGGGGTGGAGGGGTGTAAGGTTACGATATCTGTTCCGTTGACAAAGACCACGTGGCATTCCAGATCGGTGAGAAAATCGGGATCAATTGCTTGCATTTCCAAAGGTGTGCATTTGCGGAACTCCACTGTTCGTTCCAATCTGAAGCCAAATTCTAGGGGGATGTCCGGGCCGGCCGGGGTCTCTATAGTCAATTCTTTTTGGATCATAAACACAACATCTGCTAAGAACGCGTTGGCCTCAAAGTCAATTCTTGGACTGCACTGCAGGACCGTTACCGTCACAACGCCGGTAATGGTGCTGTCGGTGGGAACTCGTATTTCCCCAATTGGAATCGCGAATTCATCGTCTTCAATATAGAAAATCTCGTCGCAGAGCACGCGGGGTACTTTAATCTTTTCACAAAAACCCATTGGCACTTCTCCTTTCTGGTGATACAAGCCGCAAGGCCTGTTTGTTCTATACATATTAGCGCTGCTTTGATATGGAATGAGACAACGTTCCCGTTTTGAAAAAATTGCTGCTGCAAAACGAACCGAGGTTCATTCTGCAGCAGCGGTTTAATCTGTTTTCTTCGTGTCACCGCGTCCGGGGCTGGAGACTGTAAATTTGGTCTGGGCGATTCCCCCCCGGGGAATTGTAGTCACGGTGGTGGGGATTCTGCTTTTTGGGTCAGAAACGGCGGCCCCCCCTTTGTGTTCCGCTTTGCTTTGGCGCCTCCCCCAGATAAACGCCGCCAGCATAAGCAGGCCAAGCAGGATAAATCCCGCTAACCCCAGCAGGATTCCGAGAATCAGGCCGGTCATCACCTGCCACCTCCT
>CAZVDE010000068.1:0-7378 GCA_964626065.1 uncultured Clostridiaceae bacterium
GCCGCAGTCTTTTCTTCTACTGCCGCTTCAGGTGATACGTCGTTGTCAGCGGTATCCGCTTCTTCCGCAATAGGTTCCGCCGGCGTTTCTTCCACCGTCTCTTCCACTCGTTCCTCATTTGTCTCTGCAGCTTGATTCTCGGCAGCTTCTGCCGCCTTTTCCTGTGAAAATTCGTTCATTCTTGTAAGTACCCCCTCAATTAACCAATCTGGAGTAGAGGCGCCTGCGGTCACACCGGCCCGGTTCACCCCGGTGAACCACTGGGGCTTTAATTCTTCAGCCGTTTCGATGTGGTAAGTTACCGCACCCCGCTCCCCACATAATTCCGCCAATCTCTTTGTGTTGGCGCTATTTCGGCCTCCAATAACAACCATAACATCCACTTGGGCGGCCAGTTCCCATGCCGAAGTTTGCCGCTGTTCGGTAGCAGTACAGATGGTATCAAAAGCTTTTAGCTCCTCCACTTTTCCAATCAATGCAGCGATACAGGCTTTGAAGGTATCGATTGACTGAGTGGTTTGTGCTATAATTCCGACGCGTCGCGCAATCGGCAGCTTCTGGATTTCTTGAGGCGTACTCACAACGTGCGCGGTTTCATCAGTGTAGCCAATAATGGCTTGTACTTCAGGATGAAGCCGGTCCCCAACAATTATGACCTGATACCCTTCTTCTTTCAGCTGTTTTGCCCAATTCATGGCTCTTTTCACGAAAGGGCAAGTTGCATCCACGACTTGATAGTCCCGGTCATGCAATTCTGCCATGACCTTTGGTGCAATACCATGTGAACGAACAATGACTACTCCAGAACTTGCATCCCCCGGTTGCTCAATCGCCTTTACACCTTGGGTTTTGAGTTTGGCTACAACCTGGGGGTTGTGGATAAGTGGACCTAGCGTGTGTATCGGAGTACCAGAAGCCGCCTCATTAACCATTTTGACCGTCAAATCCAACGCCCGTTTGACGCCAAAACAAAAACCTGCGGCATCTGCCAATACAATCTCCACCTTACCCCCTCCCTTATTATGCCTAAAACAACAAAACTATAAACAAATGTCCACCTTGACTGTAGTTCTCTGTAATCTCAATTATTCCTTCTTAGAAGCGCACTAAATTGCCCGGAAATGACGCTGCTTGCTTCCGCAACGGCGGGCTTGTTGGCGCGCGTTGGCCCTCCTAGGTCAATCGGCTCGCCAATCACCACTTTAATTTTCCGCCTCCAGCGCAGGGGATTGGCCCCTAAAGTAATAGCCGGAATGACCGGAACACCCGTCTTTAAAGCGATTAAGGCCGCCCCGCCCTGAAAGGGAAGCAACTCTTGTTTGCTTACATTGCGGGTCCCTTCCGGGAATATACCCAGAAGATGGCCATCGGCAACCCGTTTTTGTGCGGTGCGAATCGCCTGGCGATCCGCCGCCCCCCGTTTGATCGGAAAAGCGTAGACTTTAGTAAAAAACCAGCGTAACAGCGGATTTTTAAATAATTCGACTTTTGCCATAAAATGCACGGGCCTAGCCGACGCTGCCGCAATGGCCACAGGGTCAAACCAAGTATTATGATTGGCAACAATAATTGCTCCACCCCGTGCCGGTATGTTTTCCAGGCCATCAACTTCAAGGCCCCAGAATAATTTGATTAAAAACCTAACTACGCGTACTGCAACCCGGTACATTCTGCAAACCCTCCCTAATAATGCGGAGGAGTGTTTCCACTACTTCGCCAACGGTGAGAAAGGTGGTGTCCAGCTCGATTGCATCCTCTGCTTTTTGCAGCGGCGAGACTGCGCGAGTGGAATCAAGATGATCCCGGCGTCTAATCTGTTTCTCCAGTTCCGCTTGTTCCACCTCAAAGCCGGCCTTACTCAGCTGCACTTTGCGGCGCCTTGCCCTTTCCTCCACCGTTGCCGACAAAAAGAACTTCCAATCCGCATCCGGCATTACCACTGTGCCTATATCCCGTCCGTCCATAACTATGCGCCCCGGCCCGGCGATCTGCTGCTGTAGAGCCACTACCAGTTCCCGCAGTTGGGCATGGCTGGAGACAAGGGAAACGTTTTCTGTTACCTCCGGTTCCCTGATTTGTTCCGTGACATCCTCGCCGCTGATAAAGATAATATTATCACCGGTGTCCAAGGGAAAATCTATTCTGAGATCGGTGGCCGTAAACATTTTGACCAGAGCCTTTTGATCATGGCAGGCAATACCTAAGCGCAGCGCCTGCAGTGTCACAGCTCGGTACATGGCCCCCGTGTCCAAATAACGCAGGCCCAACTCTTTGGCCAGAAGCTGAGCAATGGTGCTTTTTCCGGCCCCGGCGGGGCCGTCAACGGCAATTTTCATAAACGAACACCTTTCTGTTTACAGTTCCACGGCATGTGCCGCGCAGTAAGCTGTGGAAAAAGCCGCCTGCAGGTTAAATCCGCCCGTCACACCGTGAATGTCCAATACTTCGCCCGTAAAATACAGCCCCTTCTGCAGTTTAGATTCCATTGTCTTGGCGTTAATTTCCTTTAAGTCAACCCCACCGGCGGTAACTATCGCTGCGCTTATGGGCAAGGTGCCCGTAATTGTTAGGGGCAGATTCTTCAACAGTTTCCCCAATCTAAGCCTTTGCTCCCTTGTAATCTGGCTGCCGGGCTGTTCGGGCGGCAGTTGGCTGAGCTCTAGAATTATATTTATTAAAGACCGAGGTAACAATTCCTTTAAGATAGTACGCAGCTGTTGACGTGCGTGCGATTCAAATTCACGCAGCAGCCTGCGGTCGAGCTGTTCCTCGCTCAGGGCCGGCTTAAGATCAAGAAATGCCTGCACAGGCCGATTTGCCCGCCGCAGCCACATGTCTATTATCTCGCTGGCGGTAAGTATGATAGGCCCGGTCAAGCCAAAGTGAGCAAACATTAATTCGCCAAAGAAAGTTTCCTTTCCTCCCAAGGGATTGATCAGGCGGAGTTCAACATTTTTCAGCGTCAGCCCCGATAACGTCTGCGGCCAGCTTTCGGCCACACGCACCGGTACCAAGGCGGGTCGAGGTTCCACAATACTGTGACCCAACCGGCGCGCCAGGCGATAACCGTCACCGGTTGAACCGGTGCCGGGGTAGCTCAATCCCCCCGTTGCCACAATCACCGCATCGGCCGGAACATGCCGCATTGACTTCTGGTGCAGACTCTGTACACCACTGATGCCGCCTTCCTCATTGAGTAAAATGCCTACCGCCCGCTGGCCAAAGGAAATTTTTACCCCCGCCCGTTCGGCAAAGAGTTGAAGCGCATCAGCCACCTGATCGGCATCATCTGAAACGGGAAAAACGCGTTGGCCCCGCTCCACTTTTGTTTTTACGCCCAAACTAGAAAAAAATTCAATACAATCTCGATTGGAAAAACGATGTAAAGCCCCGTAAAGGAAGGAACCGTTGCGGCCGTAATTGGGCGGGAAATCACGGATGGGCATGGCGTTGGTAATGTTGCAGCGGCCTTTGCCTGAAATCCTCACCTTGGCCGCGGTACGATCGTTTTTTTCTAATACAGTCACGGACGCGCCCCGCTCGGCCAAAAAACCGGCGGCCACAAGCCCCGAGGCACCTGCCCCGATTACTACTACCCTCTTAGCCATCACCCACCGCCTCACGCAATCGTTCTATTTCCTGCGCAGTCAGCGCACGATTTTGGCCCGAAGCTAAATCACCCAATTTTAGAGGGCCGATTGCCGTTCGAACCAGTTTTTTCACGTGGAAGCCGACCGCTTGGCACATCCGCCGAATCTGGCGGTTTCGCCCTTCACTGATGGTCAATTCCAGAAGCGAAGATCCTTCATCGGTATGCAGCAGCCGGACCCGGGCGGGAAGCGTAGGGCCATCGTCTAAAACGACACCGGCCCGTAGGCGCGCGACTGCCTGGGGGGTAATGCGGCCCGCAAGTTCAAGGCGATACGTCTTAGGCAGCTCAAAGCGGGGATGCATTACCCGGTGGGCTAGTTGGCCGTCGTTCGTCAACAGCACCAAACCTTCCGAATCATAATCAAGCCGGCCCACCGGATAAATCCTTTCTTCCACATGGGCGACTAAGTCCAAAACAGTTTTGCGGCCGAATTGATCTTTAGCGCTGGTGATGTAACCCACAGGTTTATTAAGCATTATATATTGCTTGTCCTGCCTGCAAGCTAAAGGGCGGCCATCCACAAGGATCTGATCGCGGGATCGATTTACTTTTTGACCCAAAACGGCAAGTTCTCCGTTCACCCGTACCCGCCGCTGCTTGATGATTTCCTCGCACGCGCGCCGCGAACCCAAGCCGGCCTGGGCCATTACCTTTTGCAACCTTTCCCCCACTCAATCCGACCCCTTTCAATCCAATAATACCCAACTTTCTTAAAAAGGGCAAGAAAAAAGAGGGGGAAGCCCCCCTCAATCAGCTGTTCGCCCTATACTTTGTAGGTTGAGCGCAAAACCCCGTTTCGAGTCCGTTCGCTGCCAACCATGTCTTGCACTCTGTCCAAAAATTCGGGGACCAGATCGACCAGCCGGTCGTAGATTGCCGTTTGATTTACCGGGAGAAGCCGCACACTGTCGCGGCCCACGACCAAAAACGCAACGGGATTTAACGCAATGCCCGCACCGCTGCCGCCCCCAAAGGGGGGAGCGCCCTCCTCTTTGCCGGACTTGTTCGCCGCAACGAATTCGCCCCCGCCTGCCGCAAACCCGAATGATACTCTGCTCACAGGTACAATTACTGCCCCATCGGGTGTTTCCACCGGGTCACCCAAGATGGTGTTGACATCGACCATTGTCTTTAGGCTCTCCATGGCCGTCTGCATCAGGCCCTCAATCGGATGCTTCGTATTCATTAACTAGACCCTCCGTCTAAAAGTTTATACCAACGCGCCCGCCCAACCTTTTCATCTCGCTGAATATAATTTGACCAACTCTAAAGCGGAATATACAGCGCAGCGAGATCCGAAGCGCTGCTTGGGAAAAGTCGGGGTGCACCGCGATTCTCGGTTCCACCTTAAAACGAGGTTTGCTGCCTAAAGCCGACAGCAAAGATCCTAAAACGGCCCAAAAACCACCACAGCCCAAAGCGGTCCAGTACGGGTCATATAGGCCGAACCAAATTTCCAGGTGCAGAAGATCCACTTCTTGCAAAAGATTATCCACAATCCGAATCGCCGTATTTGCCCGCCCCACCGCATCCCGCACATCTCGCAGCGGCCGGCCCCTTAACAGGGTGCCTATTTTGGCGAGTAAAGAAGCGGGGACGGCCGCGCGCAGGGGGCCCACTCCCATGCTGATCGTGGGTTTCATGCTTAAATCTGAGGTATTCAGTTCAAAGTCAACGGAGAACTTTAACAGCAGCAATAAAAGCAGGCCGATAAGCAAAAAAAGACCGAGCAGCACAAAATCACCTCAACTCAGTCTTAATCTGCCATTATTATAAGTCGCTTATGCCTTTTAAAGGAAGTTCGTCCAAACTCCGCAGGCCGAACCAGGAAAAAAACTTTGGTGTGACTCCGTACAAAATGGGACGGCCCGGGGCTTGTTTGCGCCCCTGTTCACAGATAAGTTCCCGTTCCAAAAGGCTGTTGAGGGGGCTGTCGGAGCGGACCCCCCTGATTTGTTCAATCTCCGCCTTTGTAACGGGCTGTTCGTAGGCGATAATGGCGACTGTCTCCACTGCCGCCATGGACAAAGGCGTATTGATCACGGTCCTGTTCAGTTTTTCTAACCAGTCGGCGAAGTGCGGTTTGGTGACAATTTGATAACCGCCGCCCACATTTCTAATCATAAGAGCGCCGGATTGGTAGCGCCGGCGGATCGTGTCCACAACAGATTCTACCGCCACCCGATCCAACCCGACAATTTCGCCCAAATCCTCCGCGGAAAGGGGGCTCTCCGCCGCAAAGATCAGCGCTTCAATTATCATCTCGGCCTCTTGCAGTGTCATTTTTGCACCTCCCGGGGCATCTCAGGTGTCGTTTCGGGTGTAATGATTATTTCACCCAAGAATTCGCTTTGCACTACCTTCACTTCCCCCAGGCGCACCAGTTCCAAAACGGCAAGAAAGGTAACGACCACCTCCTCGGGCTTGGTTGACTGCAGCAGCTTGGTGAAATTTAAGCGGGGCTGGCCCACTAACTGCAAACGGACCAAGGCTAGACGCTTCTGCATTGAAATACGAGATACAATCGAGTGGACCGGGGGCTCCCTTTCGCTTTCAGCCAGCAGACTATAGTAAATCCTGCTTAATTCATCTAACGAAATATCCCCCACGGGCGATGTGAAAATCGGCATGGCGCCGGGGGGTAAAACCCGCTGCCCGCGTCGATACGATTTAGCAGCATTGTCATAACGGCGCTGCAGAAGGGCTGCGGTATCTTTAAAGAACTTGTAGCGCAGCAGCTGTTCGACAAGGAGAGTTCTCGGATCTTCCTCTTCTTCTGCTTCTTCTTCTGCCAGCGGTTCCTTAGGCAGCAGCAGACGGGCCTTAATTCTAATTAATGTGGCGGCCATGATCAAGAATTCACCCGTTACCGCTAGATTTTTTTCCTGCAACGAATACAGATAGTGCAGGTATTGTTCGGTGATTGTGGCGATGGGGATGTCCCAGATGTCGATTTCGTTTTGCTTAATCAAATCGAGAAGCAAATCAAAGGGCCCTTGGTATGCTTCTATCTCAATAACGTAGCCCATTTTCTAAAACGATAAACGGATAATCAGCTGCGAGAGCAGGCCGTAGATGGGATTGATAATCAGGCGAGCACCGCCGCTGATGAGTAGGATGATCAAAATAATTGGCCCGTAGGGCGCCAAACGGGAAAACTCATATTCCAATTTGGGCGGCAGGATGCCCGCCACAATGTTTGACCCGTCCAAAGGCGGTATGGGCAGTAGGTTAAAGGCGGCAAGGCTTAAGTTGATCTGCACGTTAAGCAGGAAAAACAAAAAAAGAGACCGGGCGAAAGAACCGATAGGCACATATCCGGTGGCCAATCTAAGCAAATTATAAAAAAGCCAGCCCAAGAGAACATTTGCTAAGGGCCCGGCTAAAGAAACCAAGACGGTATCCCGTTTGCGGTTTTTAAAATATTGGGGATTGATCACCACAGGCCGAGCCCAGCCGATGCGAAAAAGCAGCAGCATAATTGTGCCCAGCGGGTCTAGGTGGGCAAATGGATTCAGCGTTAGACGCCCTTGGTATTTCGGTGTGGGATCACCCAGTTTGTAGGCCGCATAGGCATGGCCAAGTTCATGAAAGGCAATTGCCAGTAAAATGGCGGGTACACTCAAAATGATCTGTTCTAAATTCAACACGGCACTTCCCCCTACTGACCAACTCCTGTTTATGATACCACAAATTAGGTGATGCCGCTAGGTAGTTCTGCGGCAG
>CAZVDE010000069.1:0-7021 GCA_964626065.1 uncultured Clostridiaceae bacterium
CCTGCCATCGTGCAATACGGGAAATCAATCACGGCTCCAATCTCACTACCTTTTGTAACAAGTTAAAAATAGGGTGTTCTTTTTCTAAATGTTCAAGAGGTAAAAAACACTGTCCATAGATAAGAGGCTTAATCCCCATCCGCTGCAATGGGCCTAATTGATCTTCCTGTTCTCTGTAACTCATTATCTGTTTATGAATCTCATCTTTACTACGCAATACTACATCCCCAAGATGTGCAATGAAATCCCTGTCCCCGTTTGTCAATGACATGAGCAAAGCGGCGCGCCAAACGCCCTCCCCCAAGCGTGGTCTCGGGTTATCCAGCTGTAGTTCCGCCTCTAGGGAGGCCCCGGTGCGCAAGTTATACCAAAACCGCAATTTAAGGCTTGGTTTTACAGCTAAAATGTCTAAAACAGGATCTGATGCCCTTGCCACAAGACAGAAGGTGGGACTTGTGGTGCGAGCTTTGGTTGTGAGGGCGTCAAATTCCATGACGGTCCTAAGCCAGTCGCGCCGCCGCAGGTCGTCTACAATTTCGCTGAACCCACAAAAGATGACTACATCGGGAAGGATGCGGGCAGCAAATATAGATTCGATGGTACGAGGCGCAAAGTCATCATCCCAGCGCATTGAAAAAGCATTCCCCAAAAATTGTGCTCCCGATTCATCCCCCTGATCAGTCAAAAACAGCCGTTGAACCAACAGTTCATCCATTTGCTGCAAAGCCGCCCAGATCCGATATTCCACTTCGGGGACATCAGCAACATCCGGTAATAGTAGAACAATCGTTTTCCCATCATATAAATCACCGGCAATATCACCAACTATAGAGTCCCTTTCACCGATGATCATGGTGTTAACGCCATTCGCACCGTAGGATCTATCGTTGCCACATCACCATCCAGCTCAATAAGCCCGTACTGAAGTAGGACCTCTACAGCATCCCTACACTGTTTCTCGTTGGTCTCACTTAACAGGCCCCCGTATTCGGGCGCAATTATTTCCAGGGGAACAGAAGTATTTTTGGCTATAAACTCTAAAACAGCATGAAAGCTGGATTCCTCCGGGAGATCAAGTTTCGCCAAGAACAATTGTCGAAACCCCTCATCATTAGCTAAGGATTTGTTCACCGCCTCCGCCGCCGACTTAGCATCCTTTTCCTTCCCACAGCGTGCCATGATTTCAGCAAGAAGGTAAGGCCATCTTCCCCCCGCCTGGACAATGGCATTTCTGGTTTCATCATTACTGAGTTTGTTGTAATTATCCAACCTTTGACCTATGCCACGATCATTCCAAAGTTTTGTGCTTGCGATCAAACCTTCTTCACTCAGCAAGCGAATGAGTTTTTCATCCAACTTTAATAACTCCCAAAAAGTAACCGGATTTATCACAAAAAAGATAGATGTTCCCTTAGGTTTGCGACGCTTCAATTCTTCCTGGTAATGGGCATAAGCCGCCCTAATTGTTTCTAAGGGGGTGGTCTGTGCCTTATCCACCACTTGGTAAAGGACAAGAAAATCCTTTCCGTTCTTTTTCGCTCTGTTTTCCTCCTTGCGAATTAGGCGCTGTAGCTCTTCCTCCGAATCCACCGACACAGGAATCCGTCGTAAGACGGTATTCTCAGCGGTTGCATATAAATGCTTTATAGACTCCTCCATATGCTCCAACCCAAGTGCCTGGGAGGTGGCAAAAATCCTAAAATCAAGTTTCCGGTCAATACTGCGGGCTTGTTCGAATGTAAATGCACTATAAATCTGGTTCTTATCATCAATTTGTTCGTGGTAGCTATCCGCTTCCATCTCTTGCATAGCCGGGGCATCAACAAAGCCAAAAAGCCTGTTTTCCACGTCCGCCTCATCGCCCATTATCCTAACCAAATTGGGACTTTTGAGCCGGTATTGACCGTCAGGGGTGGCCAGAACACCTAACCCGGCCAATTCCCTCAAAATGCCGCGAAAGACATCGCTATCCATACCATTGAATTCCGTAGGCCAATAGTCCTTGGCCAGACTAAACAAATCACTTACAGAAAACTTTTGACTAAAACTGTCCCTAATCTTGGTTTGAGCAACAATCATGGCCCAGACTATCACCTGATAACGAGGATCCAAGGCCAGAGTCCATTCAAAACGCTCTCTTATCCGTTCCCGTATATCATCTTGCAAGTAAATGGTTTCCACGTCTTCCCTCGTAATTTCGAGTGGTCTAAACGGCGTAGGGAACACCTGCGCCTTTTTGTACAGTCTCTCCAACAAATGATAACAAAAATATTGAATCAGCCCGGGATGGTAGTTGGTAAACGACAAAATGCGATAAACACAGGCATCATCTAAGGAAAAACCTAAGGCCTCCAGCGGTTCGCGGACCAAATCAGCCGCAGCCTGTTCTTCTAAAGGGCCTACCAAAATTGGATCGCCGAAATGTGCTAGCGGCTGATTGGGCATGCTTTGAAATCTTTGTACATGCTGCAGACCAGCAAAAATAACTTTAAAGCGGCGTTCACTATCTGTCATCAGGTTCCGCAATTGGCTTACGGTCTTAAAACCCCTTGCTGAATCCCTGTTGAGGAAATTATCCGCTTCATCCAACATGAGTAGGATCTGCAGATCTCTCTCCTTGCGCAGCAGCCCACCCAGCGCATTAATTATTTCCTCCTGTTCCGGTGCCCGGCCGCTGAATAATCCTTCGCTGCACAAAAGATGCCAAAGGCGAGGCCAAATCTTGCCGGGTTCTTCCCCTGAATAGCTATCACCAAGAGGCTTCACATCTTCCACCCAGGCGTATTGACCACGTTCCGGATTGTGTGCTTTGCGCATTACATATCGCAGCAGGGCCGATTTGCCCATTTGGCGCCCACCATAAACTAGACAGGAGCCATCCCGACGCTGCAGCAAGTCTGCGGCCTTTTGACGCCCATAAAAAATTTCAGGCGGTACATCCCCCATGATTCGCGGCGTATAGGGGATGACCGTTCCATAAGGCACGGAACAGCGCAAAAAAGCCCGCAAATGTGCATCCCGCTCGCCTGTCAAGAACAAGAAGAGCGTCTCATCCAAGATAGCGATGGCCAGATTGCGCCGCCGTGTCATGCGCGCCATATCCTGCCTGACTGAATCGCCAATGCGGCCGAAATAAAGTACTATTGTACTTTCAACGCCGAGCTTTGCTTCGCTGATCGCGGTCCCGAGATTGTCTGCCCTCGGTCTTTCCCACACCATCAACACATCGAAGGTGGGTTCTGCCCGGCTGCCGAACTGAGGGAAAGGCCGGGCCTGATCACTAGCGGTCATTTTTATTGCCAGATGCAAATGCCCTGCCGGACCCGGAAAGGAAACGTCAGCAATTGGATCAGTGATGGTGAATCCTAAGAAGGTGAAAAGATCCGTTACGGATCGCGCTAGACTGCCTCTATAGCGACGGCTCAGATTGCGCCAGGCGGTCATAGCCCTTTTAGTAAGCTGCAGTTGTTTAGGGGAAATGCCCGCATACTGCAAGCTCGCCCAATTTTTTTCTTGGCGAACCGCCTGCTCCGCTACGCCGAAAGAACCCCCCTTTCCTTTCGGCAAGACGTGGCGAAACTTGCTAAAATCGGACAGGTAATTACGGACGGAGGCCTGTTCGGTTGTTAGGCTGAGCCTCTCCCTTCTTTCCAAATGATCTCTGACCCGGGTGAGGTACTCATCAACAACCCGCGTATCACCCTTGTCTATTGCTTGCTTGATCAGATCACGCAGTAGATCTGCCTCTTTTGCGGTGGCGATTTCCCCCAGTCTGGATGAGAACTCCTGCCAAATCTCAGTTTGGTGCTGCACCCGTCTTTCTGTCTCTGCCTCCAGCTCCCGATTTATCTGCTGCAAAAGTGTTAGTGCCGGCGCAAAATTCAAGATAGAGGTGCTATCGAGACTTTCCGTCAAGCTTACGAGCTCGTTTCTCTGCTCTTCGCTTAAACCCACATTGACTAAAGTTGCCTCTATATTAATGCTTGTTCTACGAATATATTCCTCCAAATTATCCCTAGAGCCCTGCCGTAGCCGCGCCGCCCTTTCCCTTAATTCTTCTTCGACTTTTGTTTCTGCATCGATTCCTCGCAAAACAAGATCCAAAAATCTATAATCCTGCTTATCCAACCAGGCACGATAAATTTCCTTTGACAGTCTTTGCCACTGAGGCTGTGGGCCCAATAAATTATTCATCTTTGCTAGATCGTTATCCGTTGGCAAACCATTATCTCCTAGCTCAAGTTCGGGGTGAATTAAAAGCCTTTTTGCCAAAACTTGCTCTATTGTTTCACTATCCTGAAAGATCCAATGGGTCTCCACACCAGAGTCACGTCTTGCACCTCGGATGTACTGGAGCAATAGTTTAATGTTTTGGAAAATGAATCCGTAGGCTACGCTCTCCTTCCCGGCAGTCTGCCCTGCAGCCTCTAATTCGTCCAAACAGGGTTTGGAATAAATCTGCAGATCGTGTACTAATCGAGAAATTTGCGCCTGCTTCCAATCATTGCTTTCTTTATCGCTGTGCTCCACTAGATCCACCCATTCTTGCGCTGCCTCCACGATTTCGGCAACCATGCGGGTAATTCGCTCTTTTAAATGTGCTGGCAAAGGTTTATCTTTCTTACGCATCAGCCGCAAATCAAGATCCTGTACGACCCCGAAGATTTTTTCAACAGTGGAAAAAGCTGTGAGGGTCTCCTTTACATTTCCAACAGAATCACGCCGATTTCCGACTATCTGGTGTAAAGCGTAGGCTAAGTATTGCTCATCATCACAGAGCCCTTGCCAAATCCTATTAGCCCGGGGCAATCCCAGGCGCCTTCTCGTATGTGTCTGAACCAAATCCTGGCAACGGCGAGCAGCGTCAATGATCATTTGGTTTCTCTGCTCTAAGTTGGATATCACTAATAGATCCCTTTTGTTGAGCGCTATACCCTGCTTAGTAAAGCCCCTGATCACGTCAATAATTCTTTGCAAATTAGGTAGGTTAGTCTGTGGCTCAAGCCAAAGCGCGGAATTGCTTGCAGGTTCCACCAAGGCAGATACCAAACCAACGCCCAAAGCACAAAGTTCCTGGAAGGAATCGCCGTTATATAGATAGTGATCGATCGGGTAAGTAAAATCCTTGGCTAATCTGAAACCAGGCATCAAAAGGTAGCGCGAACCCTCCATCGCAGCGATTAACCAAGCGGGCAAAGGATTTTGCTCCTGCAGATGCTCCCGGGAACGCGCCAACCAATATGCCCCGGCTAAATCATTTTTGTGCAACATGAGCAAGATTGGATTTTCTGTCCAATCTTCCAGTATCACCTCAGGCTCTTGGACCTTTTCTACAACGGATTTTCCCCTAGATTCCTTCGGGTCTCGGGCTTTCCCGTCGCGCCCACTTGGCGGCTGTGTCGGTGGATCATCGATGTTGTCCCCTGCTTTAGTTTCTTCGGCTTCTTGATCCAACGGTTCCGGTTCTTGTTCTTGTTCCGTTTCCGGTTCTGGCTCCGACTGCGGCCCCGGTTCCGGTTGCGACCCAAGCCCCTGTCCTGGTTCTGGTTCGTCATCAGTTTCGAGAGGTGGAGTGTCAACCTCCACAAAAAGATCGTTTATTTTGGACCAGGCGGTAGCAATCTTTGCCTCCAAATGCTGCTGATCCTCCCGTAGTGCCCGCCGTTCATCGAGCGTACGGGGCTTTGTGAGCGTTAAACCGTTGTATTTATCCAACATTGCCATGAATTCCGGCAGTAGTTCTAACACGCGCCCAACACTGCTCAATTGAACCGTTTCCACCTGCCAAGGATTTATCTGCAAATTGAAGTATTCATTAAGCATTGCCCCATGCTCATTATCGAGGGATTCCAATAATTCCCGCAGCTCCGCCTCGGTCAGACTAGCTTGAGTTTTCGCCGTTTTAATCGCTTCAACTTTAGTAAAAAATTGATCCAAATGTCCCCAGAACGGATCATCTGGCGAAATCGCCTCGATAATGTCGATCAATTCATTTGTCACGGGATTTTCTTCCTCCTCACGTTGCTCCTCTGGTTCCGCCAGGGACGGTAAGATCAGTGCTGCACCAACCACAACACTGAGGCGCTCATCACCCCAGGAGCAGCCAACCTGCTCTTTCAACTCTTGCGCGACTTCTTTCACTAGCCCCGTGAATTCAGGCGATTCGCCTATGGGTTCATCCTGTTGCAGCTTCCGCCCTATAATCTCCCGGATTTGCCCCACTGTTTCCGCTTCTAAGACACAAAAAGAATTGAGTAAATGCAAAAACGCGCCGCTGTGCCTCATTACTATCCGCACACCAGTATTTACCAGAAGAGGGAATGGCGGCACACTTCCCCTTCTATATCCGTCCGTGGAGGCCCAGTTTATACAAGCGTGACGAAAAGTGTCCGACTCAGGGATTTTATCCCTTTCAAGTTCCTCCCGCTTCAAGACTTCCTGGACCAAAGAGGTATAGACCTCTTTTGAAGAGATAAAAGAGCGCAGCAATGAGGCTACTTGGCTTTCATTGACATCCATTGTTTCGCCCCCTTAATCTAAAAACGCAGATCATGGCACAAAAAACGCCACGACGCCTTACCCTAAATTAAGTTAGTGTCAAATTAAGTTCGCAATTTCCATCGGGTTTCGAAATGGTCTAAGCTGCCTGGCGGTTCTCCCAAATTTGTTCAAGAATGACTTTATTGATGTAGCACCTCGATGTTGACCAATCTTCCCCGTATTCAATCAAATAACAGCTTACCAGCCGTATGTAGGAATCCATAGAGGGGAAAACACCAACAACTTTTGTTCGACGCCGTATCTCTTTGTTTAAGCGCTCCAGCATGTTCGTTGAACTGATTTTTCTATGGTCTATCTCTGGAAATTCGTAGAATTGTAAAGAGTCTTCCAGCCCGTCTTCTAGCGTATCTATTGCTTTAGGGTATTGCTTTTCATACTCTTGGATTAAAACGTTCGCGTAGTGATTTGCTGATTCATAGTCGGGCTGCAGCCAAATTTGCTTTAACTTGGCCGCAAATAG
>CAZVDE010000070.1:0-3887 GCA_964626065.1 uncultured Clostridiaceae bacterium
CCACGCTTGTCCGATTGTTGACAAAAAGTCGTGACAAGTTATACTTGAATTGAACGTACCCCTTGGGTCGCTGCGGCAAGGCGATCTGAAAACTAATTTTCGCCGGAGGTGATGCTATTGAAAACGGTGGGAAAAACCGATCATGAAATCAACACCGCGGATCCACTAGTTGCAATCAAGGCCTCATATCAAAGCCTATCACCTGCTAATAAGAGAATCGCGGACTACGTTTTGAAAAATCCCACGGAGACAACGGAATTAAGTATTACGGCCTTGGCGGAAAAGTGCGGGGTGGGAGAGGCAACCGTCATTAGATTCTGCCGCTGCCTCAAGTTCAACGGCTTCCAGGAATTGAAACTGTCCATAGCCCGTAACCTGGTCTCCCCCGTTTCGCATATTGAACATCATATTGAAATATCGGATGATTTTCCTACAATCGTGGAAAAAATCACTCAGCGGTCATCAACAGTCTTCGCTAAAACCGCAAGCATTTTAGATTTAGACGATTTGCAGCAAGCGATTGACATTTTAGCAAATTCCAAAAAGCGACTTCTATGCGGAATTGGGTTTTCCGGGCTGAGCGCCGCAACTGCGAATTACCAATTCATGCGTTTGGGTTTGGATTGCGAGTATCACCAAGACCTTCATTTTTCAAATATGAGGGCCTCTTCCTTGGGATCCGGCGATGCTTTGCTATGTTTTTCGCACTCGGGCAGCACCAAGGATATGGTTAAATGCACCCAAATTGCGAAAGACGCGAAGGCTAAAACCATAGTTGTAACGAGTTTCCCGAGGTCCCCCATCACTAGAAATGCCGATCTGGTCTTATGTACCAGCAGCCAGGAACATTCTATTTTTGGAGGAACATTCGCCGTGCGTTTATCGCAGTCATTCATCATCTACCTACTTTACGTGGGCCTTGCGCTCTCTCTTGATGCAGAGGGCCTCGAGGCAAGTCTGAAAACGGCCGCAGCCGTATCGGATGAATTTTTCTAGTAGCCTTTACGCACCCCCTTCTGTTCTCCTTAGATCAAGATTAGGTGCATTTGCATAAAACTGCGAGCCTCCATCATCCGGAGGCTTTCTGCAGCCCCGATAGTTAAGCCAAAGACGCAGCTGACGCCCTGCCGCTCCAAATTAACCCACCAAGCAAAAATCCCGCCCCAATGGGACGGGATAGTCTTGGTAGCACCCACTTCAACCCTTAACGGAAGGTTAGTTTTGGGAAACATCTCGGTGCAAACGGACACATCTTTTTGATCAGGCTTAAGCCGCTTGTTCCGGCGCATCCACCGGAATCTGGGCCCGTACCTTGGAACGGGCATAGAAAAATGTTGCCACCTGCCCGGCCCCTGCAATGGCCCAGCTTACGGGATAGCATAAAAAGAGCACAAAGATGGTTGGGTACCACTTAAAAATCGTTGCCAGCCACACGATGCGCATCAGGCAGTTTCCAACCAGCGTGCAGAGCATAGGCAAAACAGAAAAGCCCATGGCCCTGGATAAACCGGGAAATACACTCATAAAGCCACAGGTGAAATAGGCGGCCATCATTATTTTCATGCGCATCATGCCCAGGTCCACAACTTCGGGATTGGAAGTGTAAATGGCCAAGAGCGAACGGCCAAAAAATAGGATCAACCCACCCAAGATAATCCAGGTAGCAAAAATGAAGACCGCGGATACTTGGGCAATGGTATCAATGCGATCGTACTCTTTGGCCCCCATGTTCTGGCCGGTAAAGGTGATTGCCGCGTTGTAGTAAGCATTCATAGTAGTTCCGAGAAAACTCTCCACATTGCCGGCGGCAGCACTGGCGGCCACCATCGTTGATCCAAAGGAGTTCACTGCGGACTGAATCAAAACATTGGAAATAGAAAAGAGCGAACTCTGCAATCCCGCCGGAAGGCCGATGCGTGTAATTTCCTTGAGCTTGTCCTTGTCGATTTTAAACCTGTCAAGGCTGAACCGCAGAGGCCCCGTGTTCCGCATCAGGCTTGTCATGATTAAAACCAGCGATAAATATTGGGAAATTACCGTGGCCCAGGCAACACCGGCCACTCCCATCCCAAAGGTTATTACGAATAATAGGTTGAAAACGACGTTGACCGCACCCGAGACGCTCAGAAAATACATGGGCCGTTTGCTGTCCCCCGTGGCCCTCAGAATGGCCGCACCGAAATTGTAGATCATGCTGGCGGGCATGCCCAAAAAATAAATGCGCATGTAGCGCGCAGAAAGATCGATAATATCTGAAGGAGTCCCCATCCAGCGAAGCAGCGGTTGGCAAAAGGTTAAGCCGAGCGCTGTCACAATCAGGCCTGCAATCATGCTGATTCCAATGGAGGTATGGACCGAACGGCGGATTCCTTCCGCGTCGTGGGCTCCATAGTCGCGGGCAACTACCACGCTTGTACCGACCGAAAGACCCATAAACAAATTAACCATTAGGCTGATTAATGAACCGGTGGCGCCCACCGCCGCTAGCGATTGGCTGCCCGAAAAGCGGCCTACCACGACCATGTCAGCCGCGTTAAATAAAAGCTGCAGCACGTTCATGGCCATGATTGGCAGTGCAAACAGCAGCATTTGGCTAAATAAAGGCCCGCTGGTCATATCCAAGCGGCGAGTTGTAAGGGTCATAGAAGAACGCTTCCTTTTTTTCGTGATACTCTTCAAGTTCGGTACTTAGTTGCGATTACCTTTCGAAATATCCCGCTTGCAGCCTAAATAACCCTTAGTTAACAAGGGTTTTAATCTAGCCAAGATTTCTGTCTAATGCAGTTGCTGTCACTCTCTGGCCAGACCGCCTAGAATGCCTCCCAGTATCGCCACAAATCCCATGCGCATAAGCCTTTTCAACCACAGCCAGGTGGCGAAAAGGCCCTGGTTACCCCCAAACCAGGTCAGCAGTAAAAAAGCACATACCCCCACTAACAGGCCGTGCAGCCAAGCCTTCCGTTCGCAGCGGCTTCCGGCCCACAGCGCTCCCGCCACTACACTGAGATGGGTCAATACATTCAGCAGGCGCGGGTGGCCCCGCCAGGAAGCGAAATACACAAACAGGGCCATAATGAAAGAGATTAGTGTCAGCAACAACAGCATAAGCAATAAGCCCTGCAGCACCGCGAGCGGATGCAGGTTCGTTTTCAGCCTACCTTCACTTGTGTTTTTTTTGCCCACCGAAAATCACCCCATTACAACCTATGATGGACAAAAAAAAATATGCAGCCCCACGTGGGGCTGCATAGGGAACGCTTTTATTTTTACTCTTCTTCTTCTTTATTGGCCGCTATAATCTGTTCCGCAATTTGCGCCGGGACCTCTTCGTAGTGGCTGAACTCAGATGTAAACGAACCCCGCCCCTGTGTCATGGAGCGCAAATCAATGGCATATCTAAACATTTCGGCCATAGGGACCTGGACACGAATCACCTGGTTGTTACGGCCCGGTTCCATGCCTAAAATCCTACCCCTCTTCTTATTCATATCGCCCATAATATCGCCCGTGTATGCTTCCGGCACCGTAATTTCCACATTCATTATGGGCTCCAACAGAACCGGCTTAGACTCCAAAAAACCTTTTCTGAAGGCCATACCGGCAGCAATTTTAAAGGCCATTTCAGAGGAATCCACCGCGTGGTAGGAACCGTCATAGAGCGAAACGCGCACACCCTCCACGGGGTACCCCGCCAATGGGCCTTCATCGAGAATCTCCCGAATGCCTTTTTCCACACCGGGAATGTACTGCCTCGGTACCGCTCCGCCGAAAATATCATCTACAAATTCTAAGCGATCCTCAACCTCCGGATCCGCCGGCGACAGCTCCAAAAACACATGTCCGTATTGGCCGCGCCCACCGGACTGTTTGCGGTGCCTGCCTTCCAC
>CAZVDE010000070.1:3987-6892 GCA_964626065.1 uncultured Clostridiaceae bacterium
ATCGCCAAGGTCATGGCCGGTTTGGGGAAAGCAATCGGTTTAATGGCAACCTTTTTATCCCTGGCAGATAGGGTATCATTAGTTGTGGTATCCTGAAGTTTAGCAACAGCACCCAGATCACCCGGTCCGATTTCACCCACCGTAATCTGGTCTTTGCCCTTAATCACAAACAGCTGGCCCACCCGTTCATCGCGCTCGGTGCGAACGTTGTAAACGGTGCTGTCCGAGCGGAACGTCCCTGAAAACACCCTAAATAGAGTGAGTTTACCCACATAGGGGTCCGCCATAGTTTTATAAACCAAGGCGGAAAGCTGCGGGTCATCTGTGGCAATTATTAGTTCGTTACCTTCTGCATCCTTTCCCGCAATGGTTCGTTCGGCCGGCGATGGCATTCCCTGCACGAGATGATCCAACAGCAAGGCGATACCGGTCGTATCCGCGGCGCTGCCGCAGAGCACCGGCACCATTTCGCCTGTTTGGGTACCGATTTTCACCGCCTGCTCGATTTCCGCATTGCTTAATGTCTCGCCTTCTAAATATTTCATCATTAAATCATCGTCCGCCACCGCGGCCGCTTCGATCATTTCCTCGCGGGCTTCCTCCACTTCCCCTTCCATGTCGGCGGGGATGTCCGCTTCTTTTAGTTCATCTCCATCCTTGATGAAGGCTTTCATCTTCACCAAGTCAACTATGCCCTTAAACGTTTCGCCATCACCAATGGGAAGCTGAATGGGTACGATTTTGGGGCCGAAATGCTCGCGTAGCTCTCCTAGGGCCTTTTTAAAATTAGCATTTTCGCGCTCCATCTTGTTGACAAATATAGTGCGCGGCAGATTCGCTTCCTCAAGATATTCCCAGCTCTTTTCAGTGCCTACTTCGACCCCATTGGAGGCACACACGACCAATAGAGCAGAATCGGCCACCGTTAGGCCTGCAATCACATCGCCCACAAAGTCAAAGTATCCCGGCGTGTCCAGCACGTTAATTTTATGGTTTTTCCACTCCACCGGAGCAAGGGCGGTATTAATGGAAATATGACGGCGGGTTTCTTCAGGATCAAAATCTAGGACCGTATTACCGTCATCTACTCTTCCCAATCGATTGATGCCCTTAGCCACAAAAAGCATCGCTTCGGCAAGTGAAGTTTTGCCTGTCCCGCCATGGCCGACAAAAGCCACGTTTCGTAAAAACTCTGTGCCGTATTTTTTCACACATTCTCCTCCTCTTGATGAACCTCTTGGCTTGTTGCAAATCCATTTATATTAATATACCACGCTTAATTTCAACAAGATCACCGCAATTTCCTGCTGCATACGGAGAAAACATAACTAGTGCATCCACCAGCCCCAACTCTTGCCCAGCCTTGCTTCGCGGCGAGCAGGATCAAGCTTGAACACCCAGCCAAATAATGGGAAAATTTCCGGACCCGCGTAGGGCATACCGTCTTTTTCAACGATTGTTCCCCCAAAAGGAATCCATAACCCGTTGCATTCAATCCGCTCTGACCGGGGGTTGATTCTCAAATGCTGCTGATCCTGCATAAAATACCAATCACCCAGTAGAAATACAGAAAATCCAAGTTCGGGGCCTATTTCTTTGAGATTAAAGTATAGCTGGCCATCATCTTCCTCATAAAACGATACCCGCCCCGTAATGTCTTTACCGTTTAGGAAAATACTCCATTCCCCCGAATCGGGCGCTAAGCGATAATAATTGAACCCACAATCCCTGAGAATGAATTCCCCGGCAACATAAAAGACCTCGCACCCAAACACGCCCGGGACACACCACAATTGCGCTACCTCGGAGGTATGAAGCTCGAACAAGGAGATGCCTGTCTTTGGCGAAGAGCTCAACAACCCCACACCGGGTATATAAAAAAGATACTCACCCAGGGCTGAGGCGTAAAAATGGCGGCTGTTAACCACTTCTCCATCTTTCCATTTCCAACCGTACAGCATTTTTTGGCTCGTGATAACAAGCCACTCGGGCGCATCCGCCAGCGGCAGCACCACTAGGCTATCGATTGAACCCCAGGGATAGTTTTCCCAAAGAGTGACAAATTCTTGAACGTCCCAAGTTAATATCCCCACATAACCCGATGCATACGTATAAATCACATCGAGTTGCCCGTCTTGGTTAATGTCAAGCACCTGCACGTTTGTGACCACTTCATGGGGGGGAGATTTCCAAAAAGGATATAAACGGCCTTCCCAGGAAATAAAAATCGTTATTTCCCCGCCTTCGGTTAAAGCGACAACATCGCCCCACCCATCACCATTTAGGTCGCATACTTCTAAGTAGCGTATCGAGTCCCATAAATAAATCGGTTCCGCTTCCCGTTTCCATTCGCCGCTGCGCAGCGAATAGAAATATAGACCACCTGCCCCGGCAGTACCCACAACGAGGTTATGGCGCAAATCCCCCGTAAGATCACCTGCGGCCAGAGCGGTGATCTGCCCGGGAATACCGCTGATTAGTTCTTGATGCTCCTCGCCATCCACAAGATATAAGCTCTGCTCTTTGCCAAGCAAGCATTCTATCCGGCCCCTTTGGAAAAGGTCGGTAAATAACACCACTGCACCCCGCAGGTCCGGTTCATCCACGACTATGTAAGGAGAGGCTTCTGATATTCCCGCAAAGCAGAAACAGGTGGCTAAAATGAGTAAGAGGGCCCTCCGACGCAAAATCAAACCTCCTTCCCCCAATCAACCCGCCTTGTAATCTTTGCCAGATCCCTGCTAATTCCTTTAAAAAACCTACAGCAATTGCTGTAGGTTCATCCTTCATACAAACGAATAAAAATAAAAATGGTCGGGGCGACAAGATTTGAACTTGCGACCTCTACCACCCCAAGGTAGCGCGCTAGCCAAGCTGCGCCACGCCCCGACGCATTAAAAGAATA
>CAZVDE010000071.1:0-6870 GCA_964626065.1 uncultured Clostridiaceae bacterium
GGTCAATCGGGTGTTTTCGTATTTGGTGGTGACTTGCGACTTTCAGGGGGTTCACCAAGGCCGCCGGCGAATAGGGCAGCTTTTATAAACGCTGGAGCCGTTATTTTGTCTTGGGATTACGTGGCGGGGAAAAAACCCAGAGTGAGATAGCGGAAGAGCTCGGCTTATCGCGAGTTAAAGTCCAACGGGTTCTGCAAAAATGCCTTGATCTAGGTATTGTGCAGTTTACGATTCAGGATCCAAACGAAGTAACCGTCGGAGCTATTTTAGCTTATGCCTAATATCTTAATCATCTAAAAACTTAGCTGGAACAGCCTAAAACCGGCACTGACGGTGCTTGGGCAGTTGTTTTTTATGCCAAGGCCCACTAATGACCGTGTTAAACAGACACCTAAGCGGAGGATTTGTTGCAATACCCCTAGAAGTAATGGGCTAAAATATGAATTATGGGGTGGGCCATGAGCATCGATGCGATAACATATGACAATTATTTGGCAATTTTGGCGGAAGAATTGGTGCCCGCGGTGGGGTGCACCGAACCGGGCTGCCTGGCACTGGCGGGAGCGAAACTCCGAAGCGTACTGGGGGAGGTGCCCGAAAGCGTCAGGGTCAAGATGAGCGGTAATTTGATAAAGAACGCTAAATCGGTGACGATCCCCTATTCTGATGGTTTAAAGGGAATTGAGGCCGCGATTTGGTTGGGCATTTTAGGGGGCGATGCCGAATTGGGCTTGGCTGTACTCAGTTCTGTGTCGCGCCGTGATATAGACGGGGTTTTAGAAATTATTGGGGAAGGTTCCCATACTACTGTGGAATTATTGGACAGCCCCGTTAAATTACATCTATGGCTGGAAGGAATCGGAGGCGGCAATCGGGCTTCGGTTGAAATCAGGCATACACATACCAATTTCGTCCGCATTGAAAAAAATGATGAAATCCTGTTAGATCAAACGGAAGATGTGCAGGGGGGCGAACTGTTTACCGATCGAACGCTGCTTAATGTCCGCGATATTCTCACCTTTGCCGATCGCGTGTCTTTAGGAGATATTGAATCTACGCTGCGGCCTCAAATTGAATGCAACACTGCCTTGGCGGAACGGGGTTTGGTAGAAGATTTTGGGGCAAGGGTGGGCAAGCACCTGCTGGCTAATTTCGGTACGGGCGTGAGTAATCTGGCCCGGGCCAAGGCCGCTGCCGCCGCGGATGCCAGAATGGACGGCTGCCAAATGCCGGTGGTAATTAACTCGGGCAGCGGAAATCAAGGTATTACCGTCTCTCTGCCGGTGATTGTCTACGCCGAGCATTACAAATTGTCGGAAGAACGCCTTATGCGGGCTTTATGCGTCAGCAATCTCATTGCCATCCACCAAAAAACCGGTATCGGCAGGCTGTCAGCCTACTGCGGCGCGGTCAGTGCTGCTTGCGGTTCGGGAGCGGCCTTAGCTTACATGCTCGGAGGGGACTATGGGCAGGTAAGCGGTACGATCACCAATACGTTAGCTAATGTATCGGGCATACTTTGTGATGGGGCAAAACCATCGTGCGCAGCGAAAATCGCTTCATCTGTGGATGCCGCTCTTTTGGCTTATAACATGGCTGTGAACGGTTCCTCTTTCGCCGACGGAGACGGCGTTGTGAAAGAGGATGTGGAAAAAACGATTAGAGTAATCGGCAGCATTGCCTCGGAAGGAATGAAAGAGACCGATACAGTGGTGATCAAGCATATGATTCGAACTTAGCAATAAATATTACTTAAGGCCGAAAGCCGGCCGCTATAGTCAAAGTCCTCCGTTGGAGTCTTCCGTCGGAATATTCCGTTGATTGACATTTTCTGAACAAAGTTATATACTTTTGTTAACAGAAGGTTACAGCATTGATCATTCCCTTTACTTTGCAGTGGTTCGGACATTTCTGTTAAGGGCGCCGGTTCAGAGCTATGGTGCCTCCAATCCGAAAAAAGAAGGGAGTAGCTATGAAGAGAAAATTTGGGTTAATGCTGTTGGTTTTTGTGTTGGTTTTTTCCGGTTTGGCCTCGGCAGAAGTGATTAAAATCGGTGTTTTCGAGCCCATGACCGGGCCCAGTGCCGCCGGGGGCGAGATGACGGTGGAAGGAATCGAACTTGCCCATGCAATGAAGGGCGAAGTTCTCGGCAGAAAGATAGAAATTATTGTTGTGGATAATAAGTCGGATAAAGTAGAATCGGCAAACGCGGTCTCCAGGCTGATCGAAAAGGACAAGGTGGTAGCTATTATCGGCAGCTACGGCAGTTCCTTGGCCATGGCCGCGGGAGAAATAGTTAAGACAGCAAAAGTCCCCACGGTGGGATGCTCCCCAACTAACCCTTTAGTGACATTAAACAACGACTACTACTTCAGAGTCTGCTTCATTGATCCTTTCCAAGGCACGGTTATGGCCAGTTATGCAGTAAATGAACTGGGTGCTAAAACGGCCGCGGTGATTCAAGACGTAACTCAAGACTACTCCGTAGGCTTGAGTAAATACTTCATTGACGCCTTCAGATTGTTAACCGGGGATCCCAATAGTATTGTGGAAGTTTCTGCCTATAATACGGGTGACCAGGATTTCACGGCTCAGCTTACGAACGTGAAGAACAAAAACCCCGACATCGTGTTTGCGCCGGGCAACTACGGCGAATCAGCCCTGCTTATTAGGCAGGCGAGGGACTTGGGTATCGATGTGCCCTTCTTGGGCGGAGATACTTGGGAAGCGCCTGAGTTCTTAGCCATCGGCGGAGTGGCTGTGGAAGGTGCGGTCTTTAGTACCCATTTTACGGCTGAAGCACCGGTCACATCGGAATCTGCTATTTTCCTGGACGCTTATAGGGATGAATTCGGCAAAGAAGCGAACGCTTTTGCCGCTCTGGGCTACGATGCTTATATGGTGATTTTGGACGTCATCGAAAAGGCGGGGTCTGCTGACTCCCAAGCGATTCGAGACGGACTGGCTCAAGTTGCGGGTTTTGTGGGAGCAACGGGAATTATCACCCTGGATGAAAACGGCGATGCGGTCAAATCAGCCGTGATTAACAAGGTGGATGACGGCAAGTTCATCTACCTCACTACGGTGGAGCCAAACTAACCAATAAGCATTAGGAGGGCCTGATGTGGGTGATCTTTCGATTTTTCTGCAGCATTTAACGAACGGTATTTCATTGGGCAGCCTGTACGCCTTGATTGCCATTGGTTACACCATGGTCTACGGCATACTGCGCTTGATCAACTTTGCCCACGGCGACATTTTCATGCTGGGGGTTTATCTCACCTATTACGGCGTTCTGTTTACACCAATTCCTTGGTGGCTGGTATTTTTGCTCGCCCCCGCCTTAACCGGCTTTATTGGCGTCCTTTTGGAGAAGGTTGCCTATAAACCGCTGCGGGAAGCACCAAGGATTACAATCTTGATCTCCGCTATCGGTGCCTCCTTTTTCCTGCAAAATCTTGGTATAGTGGTATTCGGGGGAAGGCCCAGAGCCTTCCCCGTTCCCCGCATTCTAAACCAAGTGGTCAAACTCGGAGGGGTATCGGTAAATACCATTACCTTCATCATTCCCGCGGTAACAGTGCTGCTTTTAATCGGCCTCAGCTATTTTATCAATAAGACTAAGACGGGCATGGCCATGCGCGCCCTGTCCAAAGATTACGAAACGGCCAGTTTAATGGGGATAGATATTAACCGTATCATCTCCATTACTTTTTTAATGGGCTCTTTTCTGGCCGCGGTGGGCGGCATTATGTGGGGAGCCAGGTATCCCCAATTGATGCCCTTAATGGGTATGATGCCCGGGTTAAAAAGCTTTATTGCCGCGGTTGTAGGCGGCATTGGCAGCATTACCGGCGCGGTTATAGGCGGTTTTGTCCTGGGCTTGGGCGAAATCATGCTCGTTGCTTTTTTGCCGCGATTGAGTGGGTACCGGGACGCTTTCGCTTTTGTGCTGCTGATCATTATTCTCTTAGTCAAGCCTTCCGGCTTGCTGGGGGCAAAAATGACGGAGAAGGTGTAAACTATGGAAACCAAGAGATCATATGTTACCCCTTTGCTTCTTCTCGCCCTGACGGTTGCGGGGCTATTATTAGCAAACAAATATCTGGATACTTACAAGCTTAGGATTCTGAATCTTTCCGGCATCTATGTCACCCTGGGGTTGAGCATGAATTTGATTAACGGGTTTACGGGCATGTTTTCCTTGGGCCACGCGGGTTTTATGGCGATCGGGGCCTATACGGTTGGGCTGCTGACAATGCCCGTCCAAATGAAAGCGATGTACTTTTTCATGGAGCCCATTGTTCCCGTTTTGGCTAACGTTGAGTGGGGCTTTTTCCCCGCTTTACTGGCCGCAGGGGTAGTGGCGGGTCTGTTCGGCCTGTTAATCGGCGCACCCGTTTTGCGTCTCACGGACGATTATTTGGCCATTGCCACCCTTGGCTTTGCCGAAATAATCAGGGTCGTTTTTACCAACACCCAATCTATTACCAACGGGGCCCTCGGTCTGAAGGGTATCCCGGCCCACACCAATATCTGGTGGAGCTGGGGGGTTGCCTTCTTTTCCTTGGGCTTTATCACTTTTCTCATGAAAGGAAGCTATGGAAAGGCATTCATGGCGATTCGCGAGGATGAAGTGGCTGCCCGTTCCATGGGGGTCAACCTGTTCAAACATAAAGTAATGAGTTTCACCTTCGGCTCTTTCTTAGCGGGGGTGGCGGGGGGGCTTTTGGCCGCTCTGCTCGGCACAATCGATCCCAATATGTTTAGGATAACACTTACCTTTAATATTTTACTGATTGTAGTTTTGGGCGGGCTGGGCAGTATCGGGGGTACTGTAGTATCCGCGGTAATAGTTACGGTCATGATGGAAGCCTTGAGGTTTTTGGACGAATCGATCAATCTAGGCTTTGTGCAGCTGAAGGGTGTACCCGGTATGCGCATGGTTGTTTTTTCAATAATCCTTATCTTGGTTGTCATCATCCGGTCCAAAGGCTTTTTGCAAAGATTGAAAAGGGCGTGAGTCGGGCTGTGCTGAAAATCAAAAATCTAACAAAACTATTCGGCGGAGTGGTAGCCTGCAGCAAGTTTAACTGCGAAATCAAACAGGGTCAAATTGTGGGGTTAATCGGGCCCAACGGGGCGGGAAAAACCACGATTTTTAACCTGATCACGGGGGTTTACAGGCCCCAGGAGGGCCAGATTACATTCAGCCCTACCGCGGGGGAAGATTACCAATTGATTGGCTTAACTCCCGACCGGATCGCTAAACTCGGTATCTGCAGAACGTTCCAGAACATTCGGCTGTTTAAAGAACTTTCCGTGTTGGATAACGTCTTTATCGGCAATCATTTAAGGCTGAAATCCAATGTGTTTTCCACGATTCTCAGGCTGCCGGGGTATAGGGCGGAGGAAAAGGCTATCTACGCTAAGTCCCTTTATCTTTTGGAAAAGATAGGCCTGCAGGATATGAAAAACGAAAAGGCCTACTCTCTGCCCTACGGCATGCAGCGCCGATTGGAAATTGCCCGGGCCTTGGCCACAGATCCCACACTGCTTTTATTGGATGAACCCGCTGCGGGCATGAACCCCCAGGAAACAAGGGAACTGATTCAATTCATCCGAGATATAAAAGAGGAGTTCAATCTCACCATCTTCTTAATAGAACATCATATGGACGTGATCATGGAGATCAGTGAAGAAATTTATGTTCTCGATCACGGGCTTTTAATTGCCCGGGGCAGCCCGGCACAGATCCAGCGGGACGATCGGGTTGTGGAAGCGTACTTGGGGGTGGAATAATGCTGAAAGTAATAGACCTACACGTGAATTACGGCGGCATCAGGGCAATTAGGGGCATCAACTTGGCCATCAAAGAGAATCAAATTGTGACTTTGATTGGGGCCAACGGGGCGGGTAAATCCTCCACCTTAAGGGCAATTATGGGCCTAGTGGACAAGGCGGGGGGCAGTGTGCTTTATGCCGGCAGGGATATTACAGGCATGCCCACCAAAGATATTGTCGCCAACGGCATTGCTTTGGTTCCCGAGGGTAGAAGGGTGTTTGCCGAGTTGACGGTGGAAGAAAACTTAACGCTAGGGGCCTACACCCGCACCGATCATCGAGCAGTGCAGAAAGATATGGCCAGGGTTTACGAAACTTTTCCTCGGCTGCAGGAGCGAAGCTGGCAGAAGGCGGGCACACTCTCAGGCGGTGAACAGCAGATGCTGGCGGTGGGGCGGGCCTTGATGTCCAACCCCAAGATTTTAATGATGGATGAGCCTTCTTTAGGGCTGGCGCCCCTGCTGGTGCGTGATATCTTTGCCATTATCGATCTGTTGCGAAAGCAGGGCAACACTATTTTGCTTGTGGAACAAAACGCGAAAAAGGCTTTGGAAATAGCGGATTATGCCTATGTTTTAGAAACGGGCGAACTTGTTTTGGAGGGTTCCGGAACGGATCTGCTGCGGGACAGAAAGGTACAGGAGGCTTATTTAGGCGAAGTGCGGTAAAAGCTGATGGTAGTGCCACAAGCCACAGGAAGGCTGTAAGCAGCGTTCCTGTGGCTCTTTTCATGCCCGCCTGCCTATTTCCACTGTTTTATCTTTATTTGGCCGCGATCAACCTTTGCCAAAAACTGTTCGTATGACTGCGCCTCGAATCTATGGTCCGCCGTTGGCTTAGCTATCGTCAGGGAAGAATAGGGGTAAAGCCCGGTTAAATCCTGAAGAGTGGTGCGGATAAATTCTTCCGCCGCATTAGGCGCAAAGCTAGTATAAACATCTTTTAGCCCATATGGTTCGGAACGATCCTGCAGCCGAAGCCAACCATCCTTGAAACCAAGACTCCGCACCGATGAAGGTACGTAG
>CAZVDE010000072.1:0-6435 GCA_964626065.1 uncultured Clostridiaceae bacterium
TTCACTCTAAGGCTATCACAAAGGCAGAGGCGGGTCAAGCATTACCGGGCAGATTCCCCTTTCTTTTTGCAAAACCTTTTCCCACGCTGCTTACGCCCCACACGCCCGCCAAGATAATCACGGCACCCAAAAGCTGCAGCGGGGTAATCCGCTCATTTCGAAAAAAGGCACCGGCAAATAAAGAAACCACCGGCGTCAGGTTAATAAACACGGAGGATTTTGCCGCATTTAACTTGGCAAGGGAGTAATTCATCAAAAAGAAAGCCGCTACCGAGGACAAAAGGGCCAGATAAAGGACTGCCGTAAGCGCCTGTACGCTCGCCACCCCGGTAAAATAGGCAAGCGGGCGGCCCTGCAGGGCAAATTTTGCCACAGCGATCGCATTAAAGACAATTGCCCCCACCCACATCATCACATAGGTAACCTCGATCGGAGAGGATTTATGCGACGCTTTCTTTGAATAAATGCTGTACAAGCTGCCGGCCGCGACCGCACCCAAAAGGGCCGCGATGCCGCGCCAGTGCCCTACCGATCCCTGCTGCCCCCCACCTAAAGTAAGCAGCACAACACCCCCTACCGAAGCAACCACCGCAATCCACTGCACCGGATTCAAGCGCTCGCCCAGGATTAAGGCAGCCAAAAAAGCCACCGCGATGGGAATCAAGGAAATGATAATGCCCGCTTCAGAGGCGGAGGTCAGATCGACCCCCAGTGTCTCAAAACTAAAGTACAGTACCGGTTGAAACAAAGCCACCCAAAGCAAGCCGGTGATCTTTTCTCTGCTCAGCCGCACCTTTATTACTCCAGACATTTTAAGGATCACTAGCAGCAGTGCTGCCACGAGAAAACGCCAGCCCAAAAGCTGAAACATTTCCAGGCTGTCCAACGCATTTTTCGTAAACAAAAAGGAAAATCCGAAAATGACGGCAGAAGCGGCCGACGCCAGATAAGGCCAACGGACCGGTTGTGCAGAATCCACGCCACCACCACCCCAATAAAATAAGATGGGCAGGCTCGGCGCCCGCCCCTTACTTACAGTCGGTTATTCTAATAGTCCGCGGCCCAATTCTATAACCGCCGCCAGTAATCGCTCGAAGCTGTCATTTCTAAAAGGCGTTGCCAGGTTTTCATACTCATCACCCGCATCCCCGCCGTCCACGAGGTAGCCAAGATAATCATTGGCAAATCCGCAGACTAAAATGGGCGAGTCCGCGGCGCCGATCCTCTCCCTAATCAGGCTGTCGCCGCTGGCGTAGAGCTCTCCGGGAACGCCTAAAAATAGGACGTCACCAACCCTGATGCCTTGGATGTGGCCGGAAATAGAATCGGCTATACCCAATTTCGCATACCGTGCCGTAATATCCGCCCCCTGCCAAGTGGTCAAGAGCCGGCGCAATACCGGTGCAGATGCCCCCGCCTCCAAGGCCTGCTCATAGGCTTGCAGTGCCTCGGCGGCTAAAGCATCGCCTGCCTCAGGTGAGGGAAACGTGCGCGTAGAGAGGGCCAAATCGTCCAGTGCGCAGTTAACGGGTGAAATTTTTATTTCTCTCGCCGTTTTTAACGCTTCCTCGGCGGCCGTGGCCAGCAGCAGGCCCAGACGTTTGCTTTCTTCTTCCGTCTGTTCCCGCCTAGTATGCCTAGCACTGATGTCGCCGGCTGCCCCGTTGGTAAATATGACCTGGGGCCCGTTCGGGAACGCCCCGGAAAGCCCGTCCCTAAAATATCCGGGAAAATCAGGCGAATAAAGCAAATTATCTGCCCCAAGCACAGTGGGATGGCAGGCATAATTGGCCACGACCAAGTCGGGGTTCGAGCTCTCTCCACCGGTATAAAAAGCCACTAAATGCAGCCACGGTGCCAGGCTGGGGCTTCCGTCATGGCGGTTGGAACCCACCCCTTCCACCTTTGCCCTGGCGTACCGGGCACGGGCCGGGCGCATGTCTTGCCGTGCGGCCTTATACATTTCCGTTGTGAGGCGGGGTAGGGTTTCTAGGTAGTACCGCTCCAGTTCCCCATGTTCTTCATATCCTGTGCCAATACCCCGCTCTTCCAGGTTATAACGGGGTGAAGAATGGGTGTGAGTGTACAGCACCAGCAGCGCTTCCGGCGGCAAGCCCTGTTTTCCGAGCGCATTTTTGATCGCCTCCACGCCGCGCCTGCCCAATCTTTCTAAGTCAAATACCGCTATTGCTCCGGAAGGCACTCCGGCGGAATCGCCAAAAAGCACCAAATGGGCTTCAAGCTGTTTGGCGGTACCCTGCGCAACCCCTTCCCTAAGTTCGTACCCACCCATGGGCCACCCCGCCTGCGGAGTAATATCAGCAGCAGCCCAACCGATTAACGTTTCGGTCATAATTCGTCACCAATCCCTTCTCCTGGCAGTTGCATGTTTAGTTTCATTAAAGTGATACTTCTTGTGTTTTAGATACCCGGAAAAAGACAATCAAAGATATTACCGTTGTGGCATACAAAATAGTGGATAAAGCGGCAGCCACGGGATAGTTTCCCCTGATTACATCAGTATAAATCCTGATCGTCATGGTTTGTGTGCGCGTGGTGTACAGCAAAACGGAAGCACTAACTTCTGAGATGATTGTAATCCAGCTCAAAATAGCCCCGGAAATCACCCCCGGCAGCATCTGGGGCAGCGTGATCTGGAAAAAAGACTTCAGATTAGAAGCACCAAGGCTGATGGCGGCCTCCTCTGTATTAATATTTATTTGGTGCATAATCGCGGCGCTCGATCTAACCGTAAAGGGCAGCCGCCGAATTACGTACGAAATAACCATGATCGCCGCAGTTGCGCTGAGCAATAAAGGCGGCGCATTGAATCGCAATAATAGGGCAATACCCACGATAGAACCGGGCACAAGGTACGGAAACATGGTTATTACATCCAAAATACTGGTAACCACATTGCGTTTGCGCACCGTTATATAGCCCAAGAGCACCGCCAGGAAAACGACCACCACAATAGCGATACCCCCTAAAGTGAAGGTGTTGCGAATCGGCACTGCCGCTCTGCTGAAGGCACTGCGGAAATTATCCAAGGAGTAGCCCGGCAAAAGCACGTTCCCCGAAGTCTTGCGAAACGCCGTATATACAACGTAAATATGGGGGAACAAAGTGAGCAGGGTAAACAAATAAACATAAAGATGGGCCAACACATTCTTGATCCCCGTCTCCTGCTTGGGTTGCACCGGGTTTAAAGCACTCATCACAAATGATTTGCGGCTGGAGACATATTTCTGCAGCAGGAAGATCGTGGTAGCAAAGAGGATTACGCTTACACTAATTGCCGCCGCAAAACCGGAATCGCCGCCCAATTCGCCGATGAACTCGTTAACAATCAACACCGGAACGGTGCGGTAACCTTCGCCAATCAGCATGGGCGTTGCATAATCGGAAAACACTCGCATGAACACAACTAAGACGCCCGCTAGGACAGTGGGTAAAATTAGGGGTAAAACAATGCGCACCACTTTTCTAATACCCACAAATCCCATAAGTTCAGAAGCCTCAAGGAGTGCCCCGTCGATTTTCTCCATTGCCCCATATAAATAAATAAACATCAAGGGTGTCATGGATAAAGTAAACACGAGCAGCATGCCGGGGAAACCATAAATGTCGGGGACTCGAACCCCCAGAGTGTTACTCAAAAACCGGGTGATCACACCGTTTCTGCCCAGCAACAAAATCCACGAATAACCGCCGATAAACGGCGCCTGCATGCAAGAAACCAGAAGCAGCATTCTAATTGTATCCCTGCCTTTAATTCTGTACATCCGCAGCAAATAGGCCAAGGGCGTAGCGAACAGGACAACTAAAAAGCTGACCGCGGTTGAAACTTTAATACTGTTAAAAATAGGCCGGTAATAGTATTTGTGGCTAAAAAATTTGACAAAATAGGCTAGACTGTATTCGCCTGTTTTTTGATCCACAACACTCTTAACCAATAAGGTAAACAGCGGAGAAACAAGAAAAACCAAATAAAGCGCCAACATGCCTAGCGCGATTAGGGTCCAGATATCAAATGATCTTTTAGTTTGCATTAAACGACCCCTCTTTCTAAACCGCTTGCACCTTTCCAATCATCATTGAGATTGATCTCGTGCTCATGGTGAAATAGGCAGATTCTCTCTCTTTTCACACCGAGCCTGATCTCGCTACCGGGCATGAGAGGATCCAAAGCATCAGATTCGCGAATTAGGCGTACCCTTTGCCCTCCGGCCAAAACTGCCGCATAGTGGGTGTTTAATCCCAAATACATCCGATCTTCGATTGTTGCCTTCAGCCCGCTGCCGTCCGTGCGCAGTTCAAACTCTTCCGGGCGCACCGATACCTTGACCGGAACTTGTTCTCCCTCGGCCAACGCCGTTTTGAAATTACCGGGCAGCGTCTCTTCGTAATGATCTAAAAGCCTTAAAGCGAAGGCCCCCTCTTTCTTGGTCAAAATACCTTCCAGAATATTGGTCTGCCCTATAAAACTAGCCACAAAAAGGTTGCTGGGGCGCTGGTAAATTTCCTCCGGGACTCCTATCTGCTGGATTTCGCCGTGGTTCATGACCGCGATGCGGTCCGAAACAACCATCGCTTCTTCCTGATCATGAGTGACATAGACGGTGGTGACCCCATACTGGCGCTGAATGTTTCTGATTACATTGCGCATTTCCACCCTAAGTTTCGCATCAAGGTTGGAGAGGGGTTCATCCATCAAAAGTACATCCGGCCGAGAAACGATGGCGCGGGCAAGAGCGACCCTCTGCTGCTGCCCACCTGACAATTTCTCAGGCAGCTTCCCTTTGTGCCCGGTCATTTGGACAACCTCTAAGATTTCGTTGACTACCCCCTCAATCTCGCCGGCCGGCACGGTTTTACGGGTCTTGAGGCCAAAAGCAATGTTTTTTTCCACGGTAAGGTGGGGGAAAAGGGCATAGTCCTGGAAAACCATTCCGATATTCCTATCCTTGGGGGAAACATTATTGATTCGTTTGTCATCGAAATATATTGACCCTCTTTCAATGCTGATAAACCCGGCGATCATTCTTAAAAGCGTGGTTTTACCGCAGCCCGAAGGCCCGAGTAGGGTAAAAAACTCGCCTTTTTCAATATTGAGGGACAAATTAGGAATTACGGTAAAATCACCGTATTTTTTCATAGTCTCCTTGATAGTTATAGATTTGCTCAATCTAACCCTCCTCCTCATAGGAGTTGCGGGCCCCAACCGCGGCGGTTGAAGCCCGCAACTTTACAGCATACTTACAAGTTAATCTTCACCATCTTGCGGCACGAGCTACTATTTGCTGATGAGAAGCTCGATATATTTCTCCTGAATAGCGGGCTTTTTGACCTCTACATCCTGAACATCCCACAAGAAGGAATCCATTTCATCGAGAGGCTTCATAAAGTCAGGCAGTTCAACTCCTGCGCGCAGCGGCCTGTTCAATACCTGTGCCATTGCTTTTTGCGCATCTTCCGATGTGAGGAAGTCGATGAATTTCTCAGCATTTTCAGGGTTGGGGCTGTTTTCAATTTTCGCCGCAACGCTGGCAGCCGACATATTGCCTTCTTCCATGTAAATAACATCAACGGGCGCTCCATCCACTACCCAAGTCAGGGCAGCAATTTCCCAGGTCAACCCGACCGGGTACTCGCCTTCGGCGACACTGCGGTGCACAACACCGGAACTGCTGGAAATTTTGCCATCGAGATTGTCAAGGAACTTATCGATGTAATCCCAGGCTTCCGGATTCATTAAATCGTGCCGATCACCCATGGAATACAGCATGTTTACGATAGTCAAGAACGCGGAAGAGGAAGCGGTTGCGTCACCGTGGGCAATTTTGCCTTTTAGCTCAGGCTGCAGAAGATCAGCATAGCCGTTAACGGTGATGCCAAGTTTATCCATCAAGTCGCGGTTCAGCAAAATTACGTGGAGATCAACTGCAATCTGAGTATAGATACCATCGAGGTTTCTGTACTGTTCCAGCATGAACTCATCGTTGGAAGACACATATTCTTCGAACAAATGGGAGATCGGCTGCATAACTGCGGGGTTGCTGCCCCAGAACACGTCGGCATAAGGGTTATGCTGTTCAACTTCAACGCGCTTGACCAGCTCGCCCGTACCGGCGGTAATCAGCTCAACTTCAATACCCGTTTGCTCTTCAAACATCGGGATCAGGATATTGACCAATTCTTCCGCAGCGGGTGTATAGACTACTACCCTATTGGCAGCCGCGGGTTGAGCGGCCAGAGTGCCGGCAGCAAGAACAACTAGCATGACAACTACAAACAACTTGGTACGTTTCATTAAATCGAACCCTCCCAAATTTTTCTTTTTTGTCCCCAAGTTCATTCCATTTCAAGCAATCATTGTGTTGTTAGCTGTGAACCACCCCTTCCCAACGCCAAAAAAACTTAATCAACGTCATC
>CAZVDE010000073.1:0-6381 GCA_964626065.1 uncultured Clostridiaceae bacterium
TGGTGGAGGTGAGCGGAGTTGCACCGCTGTCCGCAAGTGAAATCACACCAGCATCTCCGAGCGCAGCTGCAATTTAGGTTCTCGTCCGGCCTCCCACTCTGCAGCCTGTTGAAGGGCGAACCAGCCCGTAAATTTCCCCTAAAAGCTCCGGGCGCTTCCTAAAGGGTAGTCCGTAAGATGACGTCGATCTTGTTTCTAACGGACCGAGAAACAAGGGACGTTAGCTGTACTAAGCAGCTAAGGCGTAATTATTGTTTGCATTTATTTGAATCCCACTTTTAACGAGGCATTGGGGACCTCGGCTCGCTTCTGATGCTCATCCTACCCACGTCGAAACTAATTCACCCCCGTGCTGTAGGTGTACCCTGCAGATTAGCGTTCTGAGGGCAACACTAGAATATCAAAAATATGCCTTGCTGTCAAGGTGGACGTGTGCTAACGCCGGCGGCCCAAAGCCTGCTGTGCACGTCTTTCCGCCTCACGTTTGGCTTTGGTTTCCCGTTTGTCATACAGACGTTTTCCTTTTGCCAGCGCCAGCTCCACCTTGCATTTTCCGTTGGAAAAGTAAAGGCGGGTGGGAACCAGGGTGTAACCGTCTTCCCGTGTTTTGCCGATTAGGCGCCTGATTTCGCGCTTGTGCAAAAGCAGCTTACGTACCCTAAGGGGGTCATGGTTATGCCTATTCCCCTGCTCATAGGGGCTGATGTGTAGGTCGTAAAGGAAAACCTCGCCATTTTCCACCCGAGCGAAACTGTCACGTACGTTTACTCTTCCCAAGCGCAGAGACTTGACCTCCGTGCCCTGCAGTACAATACCCGCTTCAATCGTCTCGTCAATGAAATAATCATGGCGCGCTCGCCGATTATTAGCGATCACCTTAATCTCGGACATGGCTAACCCTCCTTCTGTTCCCATTATAGCAAAACAGGCACTTGTTCTCAAATAGATTCGATTTACGGCGCTAATTCACCGGGCCGCGTGGGGGTGTTTCCAATCCTTATCCAAATCGAGGTGATCTGTGATGGTAAGAACGCGGTATTGCCCCAGCTCGTGGCCTTTTTGGAAGGCATAGTGCACCTCCAGGCTGTACAGGCCCGGATTGAAGGTTCCGGTGATGGGCGGAAATTCAGCTGTCTGCCACATTCGCCCCGGCCAGATTAAAGCCTTTTGGGGCTTCTCTGTGACTGCCAGTTTGCTGGACAGGCCCGCATAATAGTTGAAGCCGTCCCGATCATGGAGCAGATCTTCAATCACCTCGCCTGTGGGGCCGATCAACGTGGCCCTCTGAATATAAATTGGCTCCTCTGTTCCGTTGGCAAACCCGGTAATACCCAGAATTTCACCGGAGTCCTTTAAAAAAATGTGAAAGTCCACTAAAAACTCCCGGGGCCATAAACCCGTTTCGTATTTTATCGGTGGACTGTTCGTGACGAGTTCAAGATGGATCTCCCTGCTGTATTTGGCGTAATTTCCCGCAAATATTTCTAAGGTGAAACGGCCCGAATCCAAGCCCGTAATCAGAAAAGAGCCCGTATTGTCCGCCTGATGCAAGCGGCCCTGAATTACAATCACAGCGTGCGGTACCGGATCGCCGAAGACGCTGCAGACCGTCCCTTCTAAAAGGCAGGGCCCATCGTTAGGATTAAACACAAAAACAGCCCCATCTGCGTCGAGAATCTGCAGTTCGCTGCGAATGATAATGATAAAGAGAGACATATAGGCTGCGAGAAGATAGATCAGCAGAATACAAAGACCGCATTTTCCCAGGCGCGCCCAGCGGGGAGAAAGCATAAGGGGATTCCTCCTTTATGCAGGATTACACCGCCAGAAAGAGAAATGAGGTTAATATTACCACCTGGAGGTACCGGTATGAAGCGAGCCGTCCCAATCTTACTTGTCATAATACTTCTGCCCTTTGTGTCGCCGGCGCCCGCGCGGGCTTTCCAGCGGCTGTTTGTGGACGAACTCGAGGTGAAGCTGCCTGCGCCGCTGGAAATAGTCAGCGGCAGTATTTTGATTCCCACCTGGATTCTGGAAGAATACTTCCATGGCCGGATAAGCGCTGCGGATGGAAAAATCATGGCGGTGTTTCCCGATCAGACCATTCTTATGCGACTGGGCGATAAAAGTGCACTTGTGGACGGGGAGACTCACGAACTTGATGTGGAACCGGTGCAGCGCGGCGGCGATATTCTCGTCCCGTTCAGATTTTTCGCAGACCAGCTTGGTTTCCGCCTGGTGCTGGAACAAGAAGGCACCGTTTTGCGCCTGCACAAACGCAGCCCCGTTCGCCGGCCCATATCGTTTGCGGATTTAAGACGGTCAGAAAAAACGGAGCAGGCACCCGAAACGCCTTCTATAGAGGTAACACAAGATTTGCGGGAAATTATCTTTATGGGCGGGTCCCGTTCGGGGGTTTTTCTCGATGTCCATTCTTATAGTGGTTATCAGACCCATTTGTTGATTGATCCCCCGCGGCTCATACTCGATCTATTCGGGGTGGAAGGTGCCGCCCTTCCGGTAGTAGAAATTGACGATCCCCTCATCAGACGGATTCGCAGCAGTCGTTTTGATGAGAAAACAATGCGGGTTGTGTTTGATTTAGATGCTGCAGTGGGCCATACTGTAACTCCGTGGCCCGCGGGCGGCCTAGAGGTAGAATTTAACCACAGACTGTTAGACGCGGGCTTAAGGGAAAGGGGCGGCCTTGTTGAGGTGTGGATGGAAGCATCGCACCTGCCCACAGTGGATGTGATCTATTTAGATGAACCGCGGCGTCTCGTTTTAGATATTGAGGATACGAGCCTGCTTTGCTCTGCGCGGGATATAAGTGTCAGTTATGATCGGGTTTCTAGGCTGCGCATGAGCCAGCATACTCCATCTACCGCCAGAATTGTGCTGGAGCTTGGCGGGCCCGTGACAGTGCTTCCTCTGCGGGAAGAAGGGCCCGGAAGGTTTGTAGTGCCCCTGTTTCCCGGGACTGCCCAGGAAGCCCTAAACTATACGGGCCTACCGGCGTTGGAACCGGTTATTCCCCCCACACAGCAGGGGGGATCGCAGCCCGAATCTGTTTTGGATGAAGTGGAACGAGAAGAAGGCGCCCTTTCGGGAGTGATCATCGCGATTGATCCCGGCCACGGTGGCTCGGATCCCGGTACAATTGGGTACCAGGGTTCCTTTGAAAAAGATATTTCTCTGGCCATCAGCCGTTATTTGGGCGAATATTTAAGCGGGGCAGGCGCTGAAGTTGTCTTTACTAGGGACACGGATGAATATGTTTCCATTTTTGCCCGGCCCGAGATCGCTGTTCAGGCAGGAGCGGATGTGTTCATCTCCGTGCATGTTAATTCGCATATAAAACGGGGAACGGCCAGGGGTACTGAGACTTTGTATAGGGCGAACGACCCGGTCTCGGAACGTTTGGCCCGTCTTGTGCAGGCCGAATTAGTGAAGGCGATCACCCTCATCGATCGCCGGGTGTGGGGAAGGGAAGATTTAGCGGTCTTCAACGGCTGCCGGATCCCCGCGATTCTGGTGGAGGTTGGTTTTTTGGACCATCCGGATGAAGAAGTGCTCTTACGGGCGGAAGGCTTTCAAAAGATTGCAGCGGAAGGCATTTACCGGGGTATCAAACTTTTTTTCCTGGAACAAGATGGGCAGGGTGACGAATCATGAAATGGGAATACCGAATAGCGGCCCTGCTTATGGCGCTGGTGTTACTGCTTGCCGCCCGCGGCCTCTGGAGTCGTTATCAAGCGGAAAAATACGTTCCCACGCTAGTCACATGGGGAGAGCCTTTTTTCCCCGTGTATTTCGCTTCCGCCGATGGTGTGCATTTGGAACCGGAATTCCGGCCTGGCGAAGCGAATGTTGAAAAAATGCTGCAAGCCCTGGTGGAAGGACCCCGGCTGCCCGGGTTAGCTTCCGTATTACCTGCCGGTGTCAACGTTTTAGGTTACAGCATGCGGGCCGGAGTGCTCTATGTCAGTTTCAGCCATCATTTGCGCCTCAATCACCCCGGTGGCAGCAGGGCAGAATCTTTGACGGTATATGCCATTGTTAATACGCTTACCGAAATAGCCGGAATCGAGAGAGTGCAGATATTAATAGAAAATGAGCGGTCAGATACTCTAACCGGGCATATTAATCTAACAGAACCACTACAAAGAGACTATACTATTCTAGGCAGCATTTTGATCTGAGTTTGGGGGAATCAGCTTGGTGATAGGTATCTATGATTCGGGTGTCGGCGGTTTATCCATCTGGCGCGAACTGCGCCGCCATCTTAATACCCGCCTGATCTATTTCGGTGACACCGCGCACGTGCCCTACGGCGAAAAAACGGCGGCCGAGTTAGAAGGCTACTTTTGGGAGATTATAAATTTTTTCCAAAGCAGGGGTTGTTCCGGTGCAGTTGTTGCCTGCAATACGACCAGCACTTTGGTTTTGCCGAAAATTCGTGATAAAGTGGGCCTGCCGGTGCTGGGCATAGTTGAAGGGGCATTGGAGGCCACCCTTGCGGCGGGGGGCAGCAGCGTTGGTATTCTGGCCACCAAAGCCACGGTGGAAAGTGGGGTCTATCAACGTGCGCTGTTGGAGGCGCGCCCCGATTGGCGCCTGTATGCTCAAAGCGCGCCGCGCCTAGTACCCTTAGTAGAAAGGGGGCAGGTGGATGGCGCTCAGGTAGAGGGGGCGGTAACCGAATATCTGCAGCCCTTATTGGAGAACAAAATAGATACTTTGCTTTTGGGCTGTACCCATTACCCCTTTCTGCGCCCCTTGATAGACAAGGTTGCGGGCGGCAATGTGCGGATTGTGGATCCCGCACCGTTCATTGCCCGTAAGGCGGAAGGGATCTGGCCCCAATTTGCCGGCTTGGGTGCCTATCAAGGCAGCGAGTTTTGGGTCAGTGCCAGGCCGCGGGACTTTCAGAGGACTGCCCGGGGCTTGCTGCGGGAGGAAATTCCGCAGGTAAAATTATACGGTAAATCGGAAGAGGGAACATGATAATGCGGGCGGATATTCAAGCGGATTGGTGTGGTAAGCGTGTTGCAGTGGTGGGCCTGGGGATCAGCAACAGGGCCCTGATTCAGTTGCTAAAAAAGGCGGGCGCCATCGTCTGCGGCCGGGATCAAAAGACATTAGCGGAAATAAAAGATGCCCGGTCTTTGGAACAGATGGGAATAGATCTTGTCCTGGGCGAACGCTATTTGCAAGACTTGGCTGATTACGACTGTGTTTTTGTCAGCCCCGGTGTACCGCGAGGGCTTGCGCAGCTGCAGAAGATTCAGGAACTGGGCAGATTGAGCAGCGAAATCGAGATGGTTTTTCGCTACAGCAGAGCGCCAATCTTCGCGGTCACGGGGAGCAGTGGAAAAACCACTACTACCAGCTTGATTAGGGACATGCTGCGCGCCGGCGGCGCATCTGTATTTGCCGGGGGAAATATCGGTGTCCCCCTGATTAACGAAATAAATAGGGTCGGGCCTGCGGATGCACTTGTTTTGGAATTATCCAGTTTCCAACTTGATGGACTGCCCATGAGCCCGCGGGGGGCCGTAATTACAAATATTGCCCCTAACCATCTCGATATTCACGGAACCATGGAGGCTTATGTCCGGGCTAAGGAGAATATTTATCTTAGCCAGGGCCACCGGGATTTTTTGGTGCTTAATTACGATGATCCCATTACCCGCGCCATGGCGGAACGGTCCCCCGGCAGGGTGTTCTATTTCAGCCTAGCGGGCCGGGTCAGCCCCGGGGCATATCTGTGCGGCGATGAATTGGTCTACGCAGATGGCGCCAAGCGGGTCGTTTTCGCCAAGCGTTCAGAAATAAGCCTGTTAGGTGACCATAATGCGGCCAACATTCTTGCGGCTGCTGTGGCAAGCCATCTTGCCGGCGCAAGCTGGGAGGCCATTACTGAGGTAAGCAAAATGTTCAGGGGCGTGCCTCACCGCCTTGAACCGGTGGGGGAAAAAAGGGGCGTTAGGTATTATAATGATTCGATTGCCACTACCCCCGATCGTACAGAAGCCGCCTTGCGTTCGTTTGCACAGCCGATCATTCTGCTGGCGGGCGGTTCGGATAAAAAGTTATCCTACGCCGGGCTGGGCAGGGCAATTCACGGTGGAAATGTAAAGAAATTGATTCTGTTCGGTGCGACTGCTCCCGCCATAAGGCGAGCTGTCCTCGATTGCGGTGATTTTCCGTTGGAAATGGTGCAAAATTTGGAACAAGCGGTTGCTTTGGCAGGCGAGAAGGCTGAGGCCGGCGATGTGGTTTTGCTGTCGCCCGCTTCCGCTAGTTTTGATCAGTATTCGGATTTTACTGCCCGTGGTGATCATTTTCGCCGCCTTGTTGATAGGCTGGAATAAAAAG
>CAZVDE010000074.1:0-6356 GCA_964626065.1 uncultured Clostridiaceae bacterium
GGGGGTGTGGCTCTGGCCTTGGGGGTATGGGGGCAAATGGGTGCCCTTTGTGCAGCAGGATGATTACGGCAAGATCGCGATCTGCGAGGTGCCCCTCAAACACAAGCGCTTAGGGTTTCTAATCAGGGGCGAATCGTGGGAGAAGGATATTGACCACGACCGCTATATTGAAGATTTTATCGGGGAGCGGGCCGAAGTATGGCTGATCAGCGGTGACCCCCAAGTTTATTTGGCTCCCCCGGCCCATCTGCGCACCGATCTTCGCCATTTCCCCGAATTGGAAGTAACCGTTCATTATTACCGCTATGATCAAAACTATGCCGGGTGGAACCTGTGGCTGTGGCAGGAGGGGGAAGAGGGCCGGCAGGTTCAGTTCTGCAGTGAAGACCAATACGGTTTCACTGCGCGCCTATTATTGGAGTGCCAGACGGACGGAGGCGGGCTCGGCTTTGTGCTGCGCAAAAGCAGCATGAAAAACGCCTGGCTGCAGAAGGACGGATCAGATCGCTGGCTGCCCTTTTACCGCACTGATGAACGGGGGAGGCTGTCCATCTGGCTTTTACAGGGCGATCCTAAGATTTATTACGAGCAGGAAGATGTGGACCGCACCCCAAGTATGACTAGGGCTGTGATTGAAGATTTAAATGTGATCAGAGTTGAAACCTACCTACCCGTTTCACCCGCTTTGGATGAAATCTGGGGATTCCGCCTGCGCCGGCGCTCTAGGAAAATCAGGATCAAAACGGTGCAGCCTGTGGGGCCCTGCGGCCACTGGCCCGCCCATTTTTTAATTAAGACGGAAGAACCTCTTGATTTGGAAGGTAGATACCATCTTAAACATAAGACGCACGGCTATTTTCCGGTCAGTTTCGGCGCGGTATTTGCCGGTGCTGCGTTTCAAGAAAAATTTCACTACGACGGGGATGATCTGGGTGCAGCCTACACCCGGGAAGCGACCGTGTTTAAGGTGTGGGCACCTACCGCCAAAAGAATGGAAGTCATTCTTTACAAAAACGGGGAGGGGGGCCAAGGCAGCGCCATTCCCCTAAAACGGGGCAGCCGGGGTGTGTGGTCCGCCACGTTAGAAGGCGATTTAGAGGGCTGGTTTTATAATTTTTTGGTTACGCACGGCAAGAAGACAAGTGAAGTTGTGGACCCCTATGCTAAAGCGGCGGGGGTGAACGGCAGGCGGGGCCAAATTGTCGATTTAAGCAAGACCAACCCCGAGGGGTGGGAGCAGCTGCAGTGGCTGCCCTTGGATAACCCGGTTGATGCCGTTATCTACGAAGTCCATGTGCGGGATTTTTCCAGCTCGCCTAATTCGGGTATTGGGGCTAAGGGCCGCTATGTGGGTGTGGTAGAGCAGGGCACTGAAACACCGCGGGGTGTTGTGACAGGCCTCGATCATTTACGGGATTTGGGCGTAACCCATGTTCATCTGCTGCCCGTTTTTGATTTCGCCACAGTCGATGAGCGCAACCCCCTATCCGGTTACAATTGGGGTTATGATCCCTTAAATTATAATGTGCCTGAAGGGTCATATGCCAGTGATCCCTACGATGGGCGCATCAGGATTCGCGAGCTAAAACAGCTTATCTTAGGCCTTGGGCAGGCCGGGATCGGCACAATTATGGATGTGGTCTACAATCATACTTTTCAAAGTTTGTCGTCTTCGTTAAACAAACTGGTCCCCGGTTATTACTACCGCCTTCACCGTGACGGGACTTTTTCCAACGGCTCGGGCTGCGGCAATGAATTGGCCGATGAGCGTTCTATGGTGCGCAAGCTCATCGTTGATTCAGCGGGGTATTGGGCAGAGGAGTATAAATTGGCCGGTTTTCGTTTTGACCTGATGGGCCTGCACCATCTGGACACGATGGGCGCCATTCGGGATAGGGTAGACGAAATTAACCCCGAGTTTTTGATTTACGGCGAGGGTTGGGCAGGCGGCGCCAGCACTTTAAACGAAGAGCAGCGGGCGGTGAAGCGCAATACAAGCAGATTAAGGCGGGTGTCTTCTTTCTGCAACGATCTGCGGGATGGTATTAAAGGCCATGTTTTTCATAATGCGGAGGCGGGCTTTATTCAGGGGGCGGGTATGGAAGAGACGGTCAAGTTTGGAATGGTGGGCGCGGTCCAGCACCCCCAGATCGATTACGGCTGGGTGCTGTATTCCAGGGGCCCTTGGGCGGTGGAGCCCAGCCAGTGCGTGCTGTACGCGGAGGCCCATGATAATCTTACGCTTTGGGATAAGCTTTTAATTACAACGCCGCCTGAGGCGGAGCAAGAAAGGATCGCCATGATCAAATTGGCCCACGCCATTATCTTAACCAGCCAAGGCATTCCTTTTATTCATGCGGGCCAGGATTTTGCCCGCACTAAGGGGGGCGATCCCAACAGCTATCAGTCACCCGATCATGTTAATCAGCTGGACTGGGAACGCAAGGGAGAATACTTGGAGGTTTATGAGTATACGAGGGGTTTGATCCGATTGAGAAAGGAAAGGCCCGCCCTGCGCATGCGCAGGGGGGCGGAGGTGCGCACCAAACTTAGGTTTTTAGAAATGACCCGCGGGAATATGCTGGGCTATGCTTTAGGCCCCCACGCCAATGACGATCCGATAGAAACCATTTTGGCCTTTTTTAACGGCAGCGGGCAGGCGGTGCGAGTGGGCGTTCCTGAGGGTGAATGGGATATTCTGGCCAATCATGAAAGCGCGGGCGGCAGTTTGGGCAGTATATGGGGCCCGCAGGTGTGGGTGCAGGCTCGCGGTGCGCTTCTTTTAGGCGGAAGGGGCGGTCTTCATGCGTAAATGGCCCGCTTCCCCTTATAATCCCCGCGACCGCTATTTGTTCCACCAGGGTACCCATTTTGAAAGCTACACTTTTATGGGTGGGCACTTAACAAAGCAGGGGGGCCTGCAGGGTGCCCGTTTCGCCGTTTGGGCGCCGAAGGCACAGAGGGTTTCGGTTGTGGGTGATTTCAATAATTGGGACGGAAGAAAAAACATACTGGAAAAGATGCCCGAATCGGGGATTTGGGCCGGGTTTGTCCCCCATTTAAAGGAGGGCGATCTGTACAAGTATGAGATTTTGACAGCGCAGGGAAGGATCAGTTTAAAGGCGGACCCTTATGCTTTTTGGGCCGAGAAAAAGCCCAATACCGCTTCACGCCTCTGTGATCTGCACAGCTACGAGTGGGGGGATCAAAAGTGGCAGAATGAAAAAATGCAGAGGGACCAATATGCCGACCCCATGCTGATTTATGAGGTGCACTTGGGTTCTTGGAAGCAGCACGGCCGGGAGGATTACTACACTTACTCGGAACTTACGGATGAGTTGATTGACTATGTGGCGGAGATGGGCTTTACCCATATTGAACTTTTGCCCATTTTGGAACACCCCTTTGACGGTTCTTGGGGCTACCAGATTATGGGTTATTACGCCGCGACGAGCAGGCACGGGCACCCCGGGGAATTTATGCGCTTTATTGATCGCTGCCATCAAAGGGGAATTGGGGTCATTTTAGATTGGGTGCCGGGGCATTTTGTCCGGGATGATCCGGGCCTGAGGCTCTTCGATGGGACACCTTGCTATGAATATGCCGATGCGCGCCGCGCTCGCAATGAAGGCTGGGGGACGAGTAATTTCGATTTGGGCAAGACCGAGGTGCAGAGTTTTCTGATTTCTAATGCCCTGTTTTGGCTGGATGTTTTTCATCTGGACGGTTTAAGGGTGGATGCGGTGGCAGCCATACTCTACCTTGATTATGATAAAAAACCGGGGGAATGGAACCCCAACTCCCGGGGGGGCCGGGAAAATTTGGAGGGCATTGCCTTTTTGCAGAAGCTGAACGAAGAGGTTTTTGCCCGCTTTCCCCAAGCGATCATGGCCGCGGAAGAAAGCACTGCCTGGCCCTTGGTTTCCAGGCCCACCTATTTAGGCGGCTTGGGCTTTAATTATAAGTGGAATATGGGTTGGATGAACGATGTCTTAGAATACATGGAAAAGGATCCGATACATCGCAAATACCACCACAACCTACTCACGTTTTCTTTTATGTACGCCTTCAGCGAAAACTTTATCCTGCCCCTTTCCCACGATGAGGTGGTACACGGCAAAAGATCACTGCTAAATAAGATGCCCGGCGATTACTGGCAGAAGTTCGCTAATCTCAGGGCCTTATTGGCCTTTATGATGGCCCACCCGGGCAAGAAACTGCTTTTTATGGGTTACGAGTTCGGCCAGTTTATTGAATGGAAATACGATCAAGGCCTGGATTGGCTGCTGCTCGATTACCCCATGCATAAAAAACTGCAGGATTTCAATAGAGCGCTTAACCGATTTTATAAGGATCAGAAGGCACTTTGGGAACAAGACTTCACTCCCGCCGGCTTTGAGTGGATCGACGGCAGTGATAGTGAACAGAGTGTAATCACATTCATCCGTAAAGGCAAGAACCCGAAAAACCACCTAGTCATCGCTTTTAATTTTACGCCTGTGGTAAGGGAAAAGTATCGCATCGGTGTGCCTCAAAAAGCAGCATACACAGAAATCTTCAACAGCGATGACGCCAGATGGGGCGGGTCCGGGCAGCTCAATCAAGCAGTAATTAAGGCACAGAATTTAGCTTGGCATTCCCAGCGATACTCGGTTGAAATAAAACTGCCGCCCTTGGGGGCGATCTTTTTGCAGCCCCACAGCGAAATGCCTTTTTAATCTTGAGCAAGGCCCTTTATCCGCCCAAGCTGCGAAGTTCGTTGGTTAAGTCCGCTAAATCACGGGCTGCCGCCAGGATAGTGCGGATCGAACTTGCTTGTTCTTGTGAGGATTGCGATACATCATCGCAGCCCGCTGACAGTTGTTGAAGATCCTGTAGTGATTCTTCTATACCCGTGGCAACGTTTTCGATGCTCTCCACAATCGTTTCGAAGGAAGCGGCCGTTTCATTGACCGCTTCAAACCCGAGTTCCGCTTTGTTCTTATTTTGGCCGAAGGTATCTTTTACCGTTTCGGTGTGGTTTGTTAAGGTGGCAATCAGGCCTCGAATTTGATCGGTGGATTTTTGCGTTTGTTCCGCCAAATGGCGGATTTCGTCCGCCACAACCGCAAAACCGCGCCCTTCTTCACCTGCCCTTGCAGCTTCGATGGCTGCATTTAGTGCCAGCAGATTGGTTTGTTCCGCTATATCGGCGATCAGTTCGATGATGCCCCTTATTTCGGTGGAGGAGTGTTCCAGTTCCGCCACTATTGCCTCGGATTGGTGGGAAAAATTAAGGATCTCCTGAATCAGATCGTGGGTGCGGTTCATTTTTTCCAGGCCGTCTAAAGCAAGTGCGTTCACATTTTGGGCCGAGCTTGAAATTTGTTCTGATGAGTCATTAAGCCTTTCTGTACCCATGGAGATGTCGCCCATTTCTGCGGCCACCGAATCGACGGCGGTGGCCGTTTGCCCAATAGAACGGGAGAGATTATCGCTGATGCCGGCGGCCCTTTCCACTAACCCTTGAGTTTCTCTGCGAATTTGAGCCAGTTCTTCCATGGTCTTTGTCGCCTCAGATTCTCTTTGTTCCGCAAAGGTAATCAATTTGGAAGCTTGCTTGGCCAAGCTGCCCGCAACGATCGCCCCGAAAAGGGCGATGATTATAAAAGAGATCCAGCTCATGGCGGGGATGTGCAATACATAGGCCCAGGTGTTGAAGTAGGCGCTGATTGCGTTAAATAAGAAAAGCACAAAAGTATAATAGACAACGAGTCCGGCGTTGTAATACATGGTGACGGCCAAAAGCCCCACAACCATGGTCAGGGGAATGGCTAGATTTTCGACGCCCAAAACGACCATGAGTACCGCCCAGATAAGGGCCAGTAGCGTCGCAACCGCGTATTTAGCCAGATAGCCATAACGGGTTTTAGCCAAGAAATGAATGCCGACCATTGCCACAGCCGCTATAATCAAAATGCTGACACTGGCAAAATCTACGTTAAAGCCATAGTACAATTCGGGGACAAACACGGCAAAAGCCACAGCGAACACAATGGAGAGGATCTTGTTTACCTTTAGTTCATGTTCCGCCAGTAAAGAGTTAATTTTTATTCCTCCTAGCAAGATGAAAAAAGTGTGTTTTTAGATTGTCAATGTTTATTCGCACCGAAATGGTGGGTGCCACAGTCAGGCGGAATGAAGTGCCTGTGCCCGAGGACCAAAAGTATATTTACCCGGCTTATTGAGCGGGATCTTACAAGGGCGGGAAGCCTACATCATCGTCTCCAAATAATGGGCAGTTTTGTTTCCTTCGTTAAATTATGGGCAGAATCCTGCTGAGGGCTAATAATGCGGTGGTGAAATTTACTCTGCTC
>CAZVDE010000075.1:0-6354 GCA_964626065.1 uncultured Clostridiaceae bacterium
GCGCCAGGTTGTGGCCCTGGAGGTCGCCGGTTCGAATCCGGTTACTCACCCCATTAAAAATGTTAAGCGGTCCCTGTGGGCCGCTTAAATGTTTTTACGCCGCTGTAATTACCGTGCCGCCCATTCTAAGGTATGATGACCGGCGTTTGCCCGGGGACTATTTTGGTATGCAGCGGTTCGGGAGGGAAGATATCACCATCGAGCATAATGGGGTATGGGGCCCCCTCCACTGAGATATCCTTGCCCTTAAGAATGGTTACCGCCGGATGATTGGTGTGGTTGCCCGAGTAAATCTTCGGCAGCGTAATGGCAAGATCCGTTCGTGTAATTTCGCCCACTATCAAAACGTCAAATTGGCCTCCGTTGTAGTGCGCATCGGGGGTAAACTTCATTCCGCCGCCACCGTAGGGCATATTCATCACAAACAGTCCCACGATTCTATCAGTCCTCTTTTTGCCGTCCACACTTATTTCAACTGTAAAAGTTTTTAAATTTCTCACCGTTGCCACAACCGCCCCTAAAAAGGCGGGCTTGCCCCGCAGCATGCTCTGGCGGCTATTGTTCACGTATTGAATAACATCTACCGGAAAGCCGATTGAAGCCAAAACGCCAAAAAGGCGCCGTCCGTTGAAACCTATATCTAGGCGGTCTGTGTTTCCTCTCAAGAGGACATCTATTGCCGGGGCAGTTTGCCTGGGAATGCCCAAGCCTCGGGCATAGTCATTGCCTGTCCCACCGGGAATAATACCCATTACAGCTGTACTACCCTGCAGTCCGGTCAAAACCTCTCTGATTGTACCGTCACCGCCCAAGGCGGCCACAACTTCATGTTTGTCGCCGGCTGCATGGGCGAGTTCAATGGCGTGTTTGGCGTTCTTAGTAAATATTAGTTCGAAATCAATGTTTTTCTTGCGCAAAATCTCCCGTGCCAGGCGCGCCGTTTTCTGGCCCCGCCCCCGTCCGGCTAAAGGATTGGCGATTACCGCTATACTCATTACAACGTTCCTCCCCGCTTGATGGTGCTGACTTAATTCGCCATTATAATTCGAAACTCCTTCGCTCATACTAGACGAAGAAGGGGGTGGAATGAATGCCGAAAGACAAAAAGGCGAATTTGCGTCAACAGCAGCAGTTTACCCAGGCGGGGAAACCGGCCGGCGCTAATAACTTCTTTGAAACAGCTGAAGAGCTAGCAAATCGCCAGCGTGATTCGGGGCAGGGCAAGAAACAGAAACAAAGCAAACCTACACCAAACCCGGAAGGCCCCGGGCACTAAAAAGTAAAAGGGAGCGTCCCCGCTCCCTTCTCTCATTTTAGTCCGCCAGCAGGCGGCTGATCAGCTCCGTGAGATGTTGCGCGGTCTGCAGCGTTTCTTTCTCGTTTAGCGTCCATACATGGCGGCGCAGTTGGCGTATTGCATCGCTAATCTCCTTTTCGATGCTCAATTTTCTTTCTTGTTTGAATACGCCCCTCTCCCAAGTTTCTTCCAGCCTTTCAACAGATTGGGCCGCATCATGCCAGTGACCGCGGGCCGCATCTTCCGATACCTGGTCCACTAAATCCTGCATTTGAGCCAAGGGGTGGTTGGGTGAGGGCGTGAGGGGATGTTTGGGTAGGTATTCTGTTAGGCTGACTGTATCATTCGTCCGTTTTGGGGATTCCTGCCCGGGTAGGGAAAGTCTGTCGGAAAAGGTTAGGACCACAATCAAGATTCCCATCAATCCTAGGAAAACGATTATTTTGCGGCGCACCGAATCCCTCCTTTCTTAGCTCTAGCATTCCCATTTCTCGTATTGATTAATAAAATTGGCTCACAATAATTGAGAGACTAACAGGAGGGACAGCCAATGAAAATAATGTGGGTGATTCGCCCGGCTGAAGGCGGGATCTTACAGCATCTACAGCAGTTGTCGGAAGGTATTTCTGATTTGGAAATTGTTGTAGTCGCACCCCCCGATCTGCGGGAGTGGGCCGGAAAACGGCGGTTCGTGCCTTTAAACCTCACGGACGGCCTGCGGCCCAGGCAGGATTTGGAGGCCGTTCGAAGCCTGAGGCGGATCTTGAGGCGCGAAAAAGCCCACATTGTTCATGCCCATGGCCTTAAAGCGGCGTTGATTACAGCCTCAGCCCTTTTTTGGTCGCGGCGGCAGCGTTTTTTGTTCACCGCGCACAACAGCCTGCCGGAACAGTTTCCCCTCGGGCACTGGGCCGCGGGGCCGGTTCAGCGTTGGTTGTTTCAGGGCATGGATACTATTATCAGCGTTTCCGATTCTGTGCGGATGCAGATTCTCAAATATGCACCGGGGGACAAAGTGATGACGATTCACAACGGAATTTTGCCCTCGTCGTTCGGCCTGATCAGCCGTGAGGACTCTCGGGCGCAGGCCGGTTTATTGCCTGAAGATTTAGTGGTGGGTACAGTCGCCAGGTTGATACCTGACAAGGGAATAGCAACACTGCTGGAGGCTGTGTCGCTGATTGCTAAAATCCTTCCCGATTTGAAACTCGTTATTGTGGGGGATGGGCCGGAAAGACATAGATTAGAAGGATACGCGCAAGGGCTGGGCCTTGGGCAGCGGGCCATCTTCTTGGGCCAGCGAGAAGATGTGCCTTGCTTGATGGCGGGATGGAACTGTTTTGCTCTGCCCAGTCTGAAGGAGGGGTTCAATATCAGTGTTTTAGAGGCTATGGCCAGCCGCCTGCCGGTGGTGGCCTCCGATTTACCCGCGCTGCGCGAAGCGGTTCTGACCGGGAAAGGGGGATTTCTGGTGCTGTCCGGCAGCGCTCCTGATTTTGCCGCCGCCCTGCTGCACGTGTTGAAGGCGCCGGACAAGGCAAGAGCGATGGGGGATTTCAACCGGGAACGGGTGGACTCTGTCTTTGCCGCGGATAGGATGGTTCGCAGTGTGCGCACCCTGTATGAGGGCTACCGAGATTGAATCGGGCGCGTAGCGGAATCTATTATCTGCTGCTTCTGACCATTTGTCTATCCTGCCGATCCGCGGCGGCGTCCGAGTTAGGCGCGGGCCAAGTTATACTTGTGCTGTGGCATGGCCTGGAGTGGGAACAGATCAGCGAGTTTAGCTGTTCAGCGCCGCTATCCATCGGAATAATGAACACCCGTTCCGGCGGCGGGGACGAACCCTCCGCCTCCTATTTGAGTATTAGCGCAGGTGCAAGGGCCGTGGGGTTTGCCGACGCTGCCGCCTTTTTCAGCGGGGAATCGGCCGGCGATGTTTACAGGCTGCGTACAGGTCGCGAACCGGCTTTGTATGTTCAACCCGACATAGCCCTGATCAAAGCCGCGCAAAAGGTGAACTATACTGTGAAGCCGGGTGCTTTGGGCAGTGCTTTGCGGGCCGGCGGCGTAACGGTTCAGGTGCTGGGAAACAGTGACTGGAAGGACGATGCCAACTGGGCCGCTCTGGTGGCCATGGATGAATGGGGTAGAGTCTGGGCCGGGCAGACAAGGGAAGGGGCCGTCGTTCCGGATCCCCGTTACCCCTTTGGTTTAAGGACCGATTATCAATATTTAGAAACGGTGGCTGCGGCCGCAGTGGAAGATGTGATCATTATTGATCTGGGTGATCCGTTTCGGTTTGATCAGTATAGAAAATTTCTCAGCCCGGAACAGGCAGCGGCACTGCAGGCGCCTTTGGTTGCGGAAGCTCTGTCTTTTGTGGGAAGGCTGGCCGAAACAAAAAAAGAGGATACCGTTCTTTTAGTGGTAAGCCCCCATCCGGGCAGGCCCCGTGCGGAACAGGGCCGGTGGCTGACCCCCGTTTTGTGCATTGGTGCGGATGAAGGTCTGCTTACCTCCGGTACTACGCGCTGGCCCGGGTTAATCACCAATATGGATATTGCCCCGACCGTGCTCGCCTTACTGCAGGTAGGCCACGCTGAACCTTTCGTGGGCCGGGAGGCGGTCAGCGCGATTTACAACGAACCACATGCTTTCTTGGAAACAATGCTGAACAGATTGGAGCGGTTGGCGCTGCGGCGCGGCCCTGTCCTGAGAGTGCTGATTCTACTGCAGATTTCGCTTTACTCCGCGTCTTTGCTGGCCCTGATCATCAATCGTCCGCCCGCACGCCTGCTGCGTGCGCTCCAGTTTTTGCACATAGTGTTTCTGGCCCTACCCCTAGGTTTGGTGTTGTTGTCCGCGTCACCGCTTTCCATTTTATTTTTAGGCCTGGCGCTTCTCATTTTAGAAATGGCGTGCTCTGCGCAGGTTATGAAAGTCGGCATAATCGCTGTCGCCACCGCCTTAATTATAGCTGCGGACGTGGCCGCCGGAAGCCCGCTTTTGCGCTATTCTTACCTCGGTTACGATCCGATCGGGGGTGCCCGTTTTTATGGCTTGGGCAACGAATTCATGGGGCTTTTGGTGGGCTCCGCTGTGCTGGGGTGGTCTGCTGTTCGAGAGAAAAACAGAAATCTCCCCTATGCGAATTGGATAGGATTTTTTGTCTTTGGAATAGTACTTGCCGTAATCGGAGCGCCCGCGTTGGGCACGAATGTGGGTGGGGCAATTTGCGCTGTGTTTGCCTTCGGCTATACTTGGAATGCCATGCGCCGCAAACAAGCGGGGTTTCGCAGTGTTCTGATCCTTGCGGCTGCCGCAGCGGCGGTCCTCGGGCTTTTAATGCTTGCCGATCACGGCAATCCCGTTAATGAGCAATCGCACATAGGGCAGACAGTCGCCGTAATTCGTCGCGAAGGTTTATTTGGCATTGGTCAGATTATCACGCGCAAGCTGGCCATGAATTTCAAATTGCTGCGCTACAGTGTTTGGAGCAAGGCTTTGCTCATTGCCCTTACCGTGATGGGCGCCAGCTTTATCTGGCCCTCCACTTTCATCGCTTGGTTAAAAGATAATTATCCGTTTATTGCCTTAGGAATGAAAGGGACCGTGCTTGGTTCACTTGCTGCTTTCATTTTCAATGACTCGGGTGTGGTCGCCGCCGCGACCTGCCTTTATTTCGCCTCAAGTACGCTTTTGCTGCTTGCCTTAGAATTAAAACATGATCTTGATCCGCCTGAGGCCCACGTTTAAAATTATGCCGATCGCCAATAAACTGGTGAGCATGGTGCTCCCTCCCGCCGTTATAAAAGGCAGCGGTAAGCCGGTAACGGGCATAATACCCAACGTCATGCCCACATTAATTAGCAAATGGAAAAAGAAAATGCTGGTGGCCCCGGTTGCCAGCAAGGCACCATAGGTATCCTTGGCGATGGCGGCGACGCGCAGCCCCCGCCAGATCAGGAAAACGTAAAGGGCCAAAACCGCCACGGAGCCCAAAAACCCCAGTTCTTCCGCGATGACAGAAAACACGAAATCGGTGTGATTTGCCGGAAGAAAACGAAGAGAACTTTGGGTCCCGTTGAGCAAGCCCTTGCCTAAAAAGCCACCCGAGCCGATGGCGATCATGGATTGGATGATGTTCCAGCCCGAACCGGTGGGATCAGAATAGGGATCTAAGAAGACCAACAGCCTTTTGAGCTGGTAAGGTTTGATTATTTTCAGCCACCCCCGGGAAGATACGATAATGCCGGCCGCCGCCGCTGTCAGCATGCTTCCCCCCGCGATTAGGATATGTTTCGGCTTGGCACCGCCGATGAACCAGAGTGTAAACAAAAGGCAGATAAAAATCGCGCCTGTGCCCATGTCGGGCTGCAGCAAAATCAATCCTGTGGGAATGAGCGTCAGGAGAAAAGCACGTCCTACCGCCCGAGGATCACCCGCCTGTTCTTTTTCCGAAAAAATCTTGGCCAGAACTAGAATCAGGCCGATCTTGGCAAGCTCAGAGGGCTGGATGTTTAAAGGGCCCAACTTTACCCAGCGCTGCGAACCAAAGGCCGTCTTGCCCATGAGCAGAACACCCGCGAGAAGCAGTATGTTTCCCAGGTAAATAATCCGTGTCCAGCGTATCCAAGCCCGGTAATCAATGGATATAATCAGTATAGCCACCGCAACCCCCATGCCCAAGGCCAAAAGCTGCCGATACACATAATGGTAGGGGTTGAGGCCCGAAGCCTCCAGCTGGGAATGGGAAGCGGAGTAGATCACCACCATGCCGATCATGATTAAAGCCAGCACAGCCGCGATCAAAGGCCAGTCCAAATTTCGCCAATAACGCCGGGGAATTCTCATACTGCTGCCTCCTTCCAGCTTGTCTTTATTATAACTGGTTTTCCCGGCGTAAACCAGCCCTAGGGCCAAAAGCTCGCCTAAAAGGTGTTGACCCCTTTTTGCCTCTCTGTTATAATGACTTTGCATGATGAGCCATTAGCTCAGCCGGCAGAGCACCGGACTTTTAATCCGGGTGTCCCGCGTTCGAATCGCGGATGGCT
>CAZVDE010000076.1:0-5902 GCA_964626065.1 uncultured Clostridiaceae bacterium
AAAGGGGTGAAACCATGTCAATGCCCAAGGTTCCGGATATTACGCCCGAATTCGAACTTGAGCGGGATGAAGCAATCACACTTCTGCTAACATCGATCGCCATGGAAGAGATGGGGCTTGCTCACATTTTGAACGCGGAAGGGGAAAAAGTTCAGTACTTGTTAGGGCAGAAAAATAAAGGAAAGTTAGGGGCCGAACAGCTCCTGGAAATTAACGGCAGTGTGGAAGCAATCATTCGCTCTGTGACAAAATTACAAATAATCTTATCTGATAAACTGGATAACGTTATCCGGCTTTTGCAGTATGAGAGGCATAAGGGTGAGAAACCCCCATGCCCAGAAGCCGCCTGCGCTCTAGCGGGTAGTGGCGTTGGTTGTGTCGCGAGTGAGCGGGATTGCTTCAGTGGGGCAACTGTCTCTTTAGAGGCCTTCGATGAGAAAATGGGGCGTCATTTGTGGAAATACACACTTTACAAACAAAGCTACGAAGGGATGATCTTAGTATCGCTGACTCCTCTGCACAAAAACTTAAAAGTATCATGCAGCATGGGCGAAAAATGCCCGACGCCGGAAAAGCCCAATACGATGGCCACCTGCGGTAGGGCCCTAATGCTCTGCAAAGGGTCAAGCGGAGTAAACCGGCGGGCAACAGTGGATTTTTCATTGCAGGTGTGGGATTACGGGATCGGTGCCAAATTCCAGATGAAAACGTGGTACCGAGGAGAACAGTCTTTTGAACACGACAGTGGCGTTGTTCGGGTCACCCAAGGGGATTTGAGAATCAAAGAAAGGCATTCGGGGACGCAAAAATGCTAGGCGAGATTGCCTAGCATTTATGGCTGTCGGCGCAAGCAGTTTTAATAGTCTCGCGGAAAGGACATGCCTGTTCCATACTGGGTTTGCGTTTGTGTTTGGGTGGGGAACTGGCTTTCATAACCGGAAAACTTTTGGTGTTCTTTCGTGATTTGACCGGGCTGTTCCGGATGCAGAGAATACCACCCTTTTTCAAACATAAGATTAAATACGTTGCGGCAGGCGTGATGTGTTTGGTTGAGAATGTGCAGGACATCGTGGAACAGGTCTTGGTGGCTTGTTTCGCGCACGAAAACATTGTAGCCGTCCGTCAAATATTTTTCAGTTGCCAAAATATCATTTAAGCGATCCCGATCATTAAATTCAGGGCCCTTTTGAAAATGGGCGCTGGGGTTTTTAATGGTGGGGTTAGTTGACCCGCCGTAAGGCTGTTGATAGTTGCCATAAGAACCGCTGCGGCTGTTCATGCTGATCCTCCTAGTTATTGCTGATATTGTTGGTAAGGATAATGTTCATGGTCATGCTGCACATTGCTGAGGTGATTAAGCAAAATATCGTAGTGGGTCTGGTGCAGCTGGCTGATCTGCTCCAGCTGGTTTTTTACCTGTTGATCAGAACACATGCTGGCGAAAGAGTGGGCCTTTTTCGACGCCAAGAGCTCCCAAGACAGGGCATCCGTAAGGTAAGCACAGTCCTTGGTGGATAAAACCCGAGGGGGCTGGCTCATCCTGCGCTGCTGCGAATATTGACCTTGATGCATAGTTAACCTCCTTTAGAATGTTTCACTAATAGATTACCCCTCTTTTCCACAAATAAACTCGAAATTAATTTTTACTTGAGAAGGACTTTGGCTTGGGAACAGGAATATATACTTAGTAAACAACTAATAAATAGTGGAGGCATCCTTGGGTGATGCTAAAACAAGATGAGGGGGAAGGGCAATGAGTGAGTTGATTGCTAACAGCAAGCACCGGCAGAAAATCTTAAAGGGGATCATCAAAGATCTGCATGCCGGGGTAGATCCGGAGCAGATCAAAAGCAGATTCAGTGACCTTTTAGAGCAGGTCGGGCCCAGTGAAATCGGTGAACTGGAACAGAGCCTGATCAATGAAGGTTTGCCGGTGGAGGAAATTCAAAAACTGTGCGACGTTCATGTGGCCGTATTTAAGGAGTCCTTGGAGAAACAAAAGGCAGCGGCGGCGGTCTTGGCCGAAGTTGAAACTAATCCTTTAGCTGACTTAGAGGACGAAAACAGAAAAATAAAGGCTTTAGTTGCTGATATCAAGGGGCTTGTGGAACAGATCGGGGCGGCAGAAGCGGGAAGCAGCATCAAACCGTTATTAGAGCGGTGGGATACGCAGCAAGAACGCCTGGGAATGGTTGAACAGCACTATTCTAAGAAAGAAAACATTCTTTTCCCTTATTTAGAACGATACGGCATCAGCGGGCCTCCTTCCGTGATGTGGGGCATTCACGATGAGATTCGGGCGTCCCTGAAGGAGATTGGGCGGGTGATTGACAATGCCGGGAAAGATCCGGCCGGGGCGCAGTTAACGGTGGAAATGGGAAATATTGTACTTCCCGCTTTAAACGCTATAGCGGAAATGGTTTACAAAGAAGAACAGATTCTGTTTCCCATGTGCCGCGACACCTTTACCGCCGATGAATGGGAAGAAATTGAAGCACAGCTGCAGGATCCCTTTGCAACGGCCAAAAAAAGCCAGGCTGAGAGCGTGCAATCGGCAGGAAAGCAAGCGGGTATTGAGCTTGATATTGGCGCCTTGACGCCGGAGCAGATTAATCTTATGCTCACCCATCTACCTGTGGACATGACCTTTGTGGATGCCAATGATGAGGTGCGCTATTTCTCACTGGGGCCGGAACGCATCTTTGAACGGGCTAGAGCGGTAATAGGCCGCAAAGTGCAGCTCTGCCATCCACCGAACAGCATGGGAATTGTGGAGCAGATCCTCGATGATTTTAAGAGCGGAAGCAAGGATAGTGCCGATTTTTGGATAAACATGAAAGGCCAGTTGATCTATATTCGCTACTTTGCGGTGCGGGACCGGGCAGGGGTTTACCGGGGCACTTTAGAAGTTACGCAAAACATTACGGATATCCAAAAGCTAACGGGTGAGAAACGTATTTACGATTACTCCAACTAGCATAAAGCGGCAAATAATCCCTCCTCCTTTAGCTAACACTAATGGGGCAGGGATTTATGTCTTTAAGAAGAAAACTATCAGCAGTATAGTTTGCTGAAAGAGGTTGATTGGCATTTCGGGTCAGCTGATATTTTTAGATGTGGAAACAACCGGGTTAAGCCCGCGCTGGGATAGGATTATAGAAATCTTTCTGGTGTCTTTGCAAAAGGACGGCGAAGTAAGAGAGCTGGGTACATTGATTAATCCCGAACGGCCGATTCCGGCAAGGATAACCGAGTTAACGGGCCTGACTGATCGAGATGTGGCTCAGGCACCGCTTGAGAGCGAGATTGCCGCGGAAATTCGGGATTTCATCGGGTTCGGCCTGCCTGTAGCCCACAACCTACCCTTTGATCGCGGTTTTCTAAATGCAATGTTTCGGCGTAACAACCTATTGGAAATAGGTGATGCGGGCCTTGATACATTGGCCATCAGCCGGGAACTATTCCCCAAACTGTGTATTTATCCGGGGGGTGGAGGGAGCCATCGCTTAAGCAATTTGATGTACCATTTCGGATTGGAAGGCCGGTACGCCAATTCCCACCGGGCCAAGGACGATGTTCTGCTTTTGGTAGAGGTTTTTCGCAACCTGCAGAGTTATGCGGCCGGTACTTCGCCCGGTGTTTTCCCCGCAGCGGTAACGCACGGCTGCCCCGAGTGCGGCTCTGCTATGTATCTCTGTCTGGAAAAAGGCAAGAGAATCCTCCGCTGCCAACAGGGCGCGGCCTGCCGATTAGAGTTGGTTGTTTAGAGTTGACATATACCCCCAGGGGGTATATAATAACGTCAGAATATGGTTCTGGAGCAATCAAAAGGAGGATAAAATTATGCCGATAACGGTAACCGATCAAAATTTTCAGGAGGAAATCCTGTCTAATGAAGGGGTCTCCTTTGTGGACTTTTGGGCCGCCTGGTGCGCTCCGTGCAGAATGCTGGCGCCCATCGTGGAAGAATTAGCAGCGGACTACGCCGATAAGGCCCAAATTGCCAAACTGGATGTGGATAGCAATCAGTATACTGCCCGTCAGTATGGGGTGATGAGTATTCCCACAATGATAATCTTTAAAGACGGCGAAGAGGTGGATCGCCTGGTGGGTGTGATGCCGAAAGAGATGATCGCGGGGCGCATTGATAAGTGGATTGCTTGACAAAAGGGCGCAATTAGGATAGAATTTGACGTAGTGGCGCGGGGTGGAGCAGTCTGGTAGCTCGTCGGGCTCATAACCCGAAGGTTGTCGGTTCGAATCCGGCCCCCGCAACCATGCATGCTAAGGCCGGTTGCTAAAACCGGCCTTTTTGATGAGTAGAAATGAATTTGGAGGGAAAAACAATGCCACTGCCCGTGATCGCGGCCATTATCCGCGAAAACAACCGGGTGCTTCTCTGCCAACGCAAGGGCGGAGCCTTGGCGGGGAAATGGGAATTTCCCGGAGGCAAGTTGGAAGAGGGAGAAACGCCTGAAGAATGCCTCGTTCGAGAAATTGAAGAAGAGTTAGGTATCTCCATCACGGTGGGTGATATTTACCAGGCGGTGCACACTCATTACGATCATGGGGATTTCCTTTTGATCGGGTACCTGGCTGAACAGGTGGACGGTGAGATCTCGCTGCGCGTCCATTCCGACTGTGCTTGGGTTGATTTGAAAAATCTCGAAGCATATGACCTTGCCGAAGCCAATATACCTATTGCCAAGAGCTTAAAAGAAGAGAGCAATGCCGCCCGGCCCGGTGTGCGCGCCAATAGTAGGCCCGATTAAGCCTTGGATTACCTCTTTCGGTGCTAGATGTTCTTGGACTAATTCGATTAACTGATCTACCATCGTGTCGGCGCCGTAGGTGTGCATTACAGCAACTCTTTTATTGGAAAAATCAATATGGTGTTCCTGAGCCTTACGAACAATTGTTTGCAAGGCTTTTTTCGTGGAGCGGACTTTTTCGCTGGGCTCGATTGTGCCTTCCGGTGTAATGTGTAAAATGGGCCTGATGTTTAACATCGAGCCTAAGAACCCCTGTGTTTTGGTGAGGCGCCCGCCTCGCACTAGGTGGGTGAGGGAATCGATTGTAAAATGGGCGAAGGACTGTTTCCGTTGTTTTTCAAGCTGCGGCAAGATTTCACGTACAGAACAACCGGCTTCAACCAGTTCCGCAGCGCGCAATAAGAGTAGGGTTTCGCCAATCGATGCCGACCTCGAATCGAAGACATGTATACTCTCGCTTTTCAGAAGTTCTTTAGCAATTACCGCACTCTGCAGTGTGCCGCTTAGGCGCGAAGAGAGCCCCACATATAAAATAGTATAACCCCGGCCTAGAAAGGGCCGGAAAGCCTCCACAAAATCGTGGGGGTTGACTTGATTGGTAGAGGGCAGCTGGCGGGAATGTGACATTCTCTGCCAAAACTGCTCGACTGAAAGGGTCACCTGATCCTTAAATTCCTCTGTACCGAAAATAACACTGAGGGGTACAACCTCGATTCCGTACTTAGCTTTATATTCTGCCGGTAAATCCGCTGCGCTATCCGTAAATAGTTTGATGTTTGTGTCCATGGCAGATCCTCCTGTTTTTTTGTTGAACACAGGATTCGCCGTTCTTAGTTGGTTTCCTTCGCACCTGTTTTTCCACCTGGTGCTAACTCACGCCGTTTTGCGATTGGCAAGAGTAGAAAAATGGCGGTAGTAACAACCATTACGCCCGCTAACGCAAATATGCCTTTCTGCAGCGAATAATATTCGCCGATGAGCCCCAGCAGCGCAGGCCCCGCCGTACCACCCAAAGACGCGGCTACCATCAGCCCGCTCGTGGTAAGATGGACATAATCGGGAAAAAGGGCGGCTCCTTCCAGGAGAATTAGGGGAAAGATGCCCGAAAAGGAGAATCCAACGGCAAGAAC
>CAZVDE010000077.1:0-5669 GCA_964626065.1 uncultured Clostridiaceae bacterium
GGCTATCTTTATTTTTCGAAGCTATTATAGCCCATTTCCGGGTGGGTTGCCAATCAGGTACCAGGTGGTTTTCGGCTCTTCTCGGACCGGTTCGGGGTTTCTTGACTTTTTAAGCCGATTAGATATGATGTTATTATAACAACTGTGGAGGATGACTATGGAACTTGAGAAGAATGGTTCGGCAGTAGCCTTGTATTTTCAGCTTAAAGAAATTCTAAACAAAAAAATTTTAGACAACACTTGGTTACACGGGGAAAAACTGCCCACCGAACAGGAACTATGTGAACAGTACGAGGTCAGCAGGATTACGGTCAGGCGGGCGCTCGCGGAATTGGAACGAGAAGGCCTGATCGTTCGCAAACAGGGCTTAGGCACGTTTGTTTCCATGCCGAAAATTGAGCAAAACTTGGCCAGTTTCTATAGTTTTTCAGAAGAATTTAAGAAACGGGGTTTTAAGCCGCGCAATGAAGTGACCGAGTTTACTGTGGAAGTGGCTGATGCCAAGATCCGAAAGATTTTCGGCCTTGGAGAAAAACAGGAGGTATACGCCTTTACTCGCCTTCGTTTTGCCAGTGATATTCCCATCGCGATTGAATCCACCTATTTGCCGGTGCATTTTTTTCGCGGCTTGAAAAAGGAAGCCTTAGAGAGGTTGCCCCTCTATCAAATTATGAATGAGGAGTTCGGGGTGATTGCCAATACGGCTCAGGAAAGCTTTGGGGCTATCGCTTTAGGCAGGGAAGAAGCGGCAATATTCGGGTTGAAGGTTGGTGCCCCGGCCCTAGACCTGGAGCGGTTGGCTTACCGTGGTTCGGAGTGCGTGGAATACACCCGCGGTGTGGTGCGGGGCGATAAATTTAGATTCCGGGTAAAACTGGACTAGGCCCGGAGCGAGGAATTGTTGAAACAGCCGCATTATTTTCTCTATCGAGGTTATAACAATATAATCTTTTCGAGCGGTTGATGGCCGCCGGGATTTAACTTATGAATGAAATCCTGAAGAAACAATATAACCTTTTTGCAATTGTAAGCAGGAATTTTCGGTTTGTTCGCTAATATGGTAATTGCTAAACATTATAAAGTCATAACAAGTAAAGTTGTGATTGAGGCGGTTGGAATGTGGGTCTTGTAATGTAAAGCATCATAGATCTAATGATTAGAAAGGTGATTGTATGTATTTGACTCGTAAAGAGATCTTCGGCCAGTATGAAGCACTGCGCAAAACTTATGATTACATTTTGGCCAAACAACAACAAATCAAAGCGGTTTTTGAGGAACATAAGCCCAAAAGCCTAACATTTATTGGCTGCGGTTCGGGATACACTCTCTGCCATTCGGGCGAGGTTTCAACCAAATTGCGTTTGAACCTGCCCGCGAACGCGGTGGCGGCAGGTGATTTACTGATTAATTTCAAGCAATACAGCCCCATGCTTCAAGACACCATGATTATTGCGGCCTCGCGTTCGGGGGGAACAAGCGAGGTTGTTCTCAGCGTGGAAAGGGCCGGGCAGATGGGCGTGCCCACAATCGCTATTCCCGCCAAGGAGAACTCACCACTGGCCGAACTGGCCGAATTAAGTCTGGAAATCCCCTGGGCTTTCGATGAAAGCGTGTGCCAAACCCGCACTGTTACTAACTTTTACGCAGCCCAGCTGCTTTTGATCGCCATCTTGGCGGGAGACGATGGCCTGATCGGGGAAATAGATAAGGCAATTACCCACGGTGAACAGTATATGGCCCAATATTCTGCGTTGGCCGAACAAGTTGCGGAGCGAGATTGGAATAAAGTGGTTATTCTAGCCGATTCCGAATTAGAGGGAATCGCTTCTGAAGCGGCACTGGCCTTTGCGGAAATCCCGCAGCTGCCCGCTAATTATTATCATGTTCTGGATGTCCGCCACGGGCCCATGGTCTTGGTCGATCAAAAAACGCTGGTGGTTATGGCCGTTTCGCCGGAAGAGACAAAGCTGCAGCGCGATCTAATCGGCGATTTGCGCAGCAAACAGGCTCAAGTTATAAGCATCAGCATGGAAGGGCAGCAGGGTTTGGGCGCTGATTGGGAAGTTGTGGTGCCAAAATACGAGAATTTCGCGGTGCTCGGCATCCCCTTTATCTTTATTCCCCAAGCCGTTGCTTTTTTCAAGGCCTTGCGGCGCGGCTTAAATCCTGATCAACCCGGGGATCTGCAGGCTTGGATCGATCTTGATCAAGAGGATTAGCGGAGTGGGGCACTTTTTTAATAGTGGAGGTAAATTTGTGGAGAATAAACATTACTTGCTCAGTGTTGTAGAAAAGCAGAAAAAAGGAATTCAGCAAGGGATATTTTCAGTCTGCAGCGCTAACGAATTTGTTATTGAGGCCGCGCTGGAATTCGGTAGGGAGAAAGAAACGGCGATTCTGATTGAGGCCACTTCAAACCAAGTCAACCAGTTTGGGGGCTATACCGGCATGAAACCGGTGGAATTTGCGGAACTTGTTTTTTCCTTGGCAGAAAAAACAGGGCTGCCCCGCCAGTCTGTGCTGCTCGGCGGTGATCACCTCGGGCCTAATCCGTGGCAGAAAGAGCCTGCTCACACAGCTATGGAAAAAGCGGTAGAGCTGGTAGAAGCCTATGCTGCGGCGGGGTTTAGTAAGATTCACCTCGATGCCAGCATGTACCTGGGCGATGATGCAGGCGATCGCACAAAACCTTTAGAAGCCCGGGTTGTGGCGGAACGGACGGCGGTGCTTTGCGCTGCTGCAGAGAAAGGTTATCTTCGCTGGCGCGAGTCGAATCCTGATGCGTGTGCCCCCGTTTATGTTGTGGGCAGTGAAGTCCCGGTACCAGGGGGCGTGCAGGAGAATCACGGTGCATTGGAAGTAACCGATCCCGACGATTTTCGCCAAACAGTCGCTTTGACGAAAAACGCTTTCAGCAAACAGGGCCTGGATAACGCTTGGGCCCGGGTGGTGGGTGTAGTGGTACAGCCCGGTGTTGAATTCGGGGATGCATCCATCGATGAATATAACTCCGCTGCGGCCCGCGGGCTTACTCGGGCGCTGCAGGAATTCAGCGGCATCGTTTTTGAAGGCCATTCCACCGACTATCAGCAGGCACATAAGCTTAGGGAGATGGTCCGGGATGGTGTGGGCATTCTCAAAGTTGGCCCAGAATTGACTTTTGCCTACAGGGAAGCGCTGTTTGCGCTGCACCACATAGAACGGGAACTGCTGGCGGGCTCCGATCAAAGGCCCTCTCGCTTGGTGCAGGTTGTGGAAGAAACGATGCTGAAGCGGCCCGAGAACTGGCAGCCCTATTATGGAGGCACAGAGGCCGAACAGCGTTTGGCCCGTAAATATAGCTTTTCCGATCGGATCAGGTATTACTGGCCGCAGCCGGAAGTGGCCCACGCAGTTGAGTTGCTTTTAGCAAACCTGGCTTCGCGGGAGATACCCCTCACACTGCTCAGCCAATATTTTCCGGTGCAATATACTAAAATTCGGGCCGGCAAACTTGATAATACGCCGCAAGCGCTAATTAAAGATCGGATTAAGGAGATTTATGAAAAATATTTCTCTGCCACCGAGGCTTAGAAATCCGGCTCAAGGAAAAGGGGGCCCATATGGCGCTAGTTACAGCAGTTAAAATCTTAACGCCGCGCCCTCGAGGCTGGGCGGTCGGCGCTTTCAATGTGCATAATCTCGAGGATACGCAGGCGGTTGTCCGGGCCGCGGAAAAACTGCGGGCACCTGTCATTATTCAGGTGTCCGAAAACGCGCTGAATTATGCCGGGGCCCTCTACATCAGCCGCATAGTGCAGGCAGCCGCGGAAGAAACAACTGTTCCCGTTGCACTGCAGCTCGATCACGCCAAAAGCTTTGAGCTGGCGCTGCAGTGCATGAAACTGGGTTTTACCTCAATTATGATTGATGGTTCACACCTGCCTTTCGCCGAAAACGTGGCCTTGACCAAGAAAGTGGTACAGGCAGCCCGCGATTTTAATGTTTCTGTGGAAGGGGAACTAGGAAGGGTGGGCGGCAAAACGGGGGATCCCGTGCTCGGCCCAAAAGATTATCTGACTGATCCCCGACAAGCGGTGGAATTTATACAAGCTACGGGTATTAATCTGTTCGCGCCCGCAATCGGCACCCAGCATGGGCTCTACCCCGGACGGCCAAACATTGACTTTGATCGCCTGCAAAAGATCCGCGCCGCTGTTTCCATACCCCTCGCCCTGCACGGGGGTTCTGATCTGGACGATGAAATTATTCGCAGGCTCATCGCCTGCGGGGTTGAAAAAATCAATGTGGGAACCGATTTGAAAATTGCTATTACTTCAGGCTTAAGGGATTTTCTGCAGGCTAACCCGACTGAATATGAACCGCGCCGTGTTTTTGCCGCGGCGCGCGCCCGGGCCGAGCGGGTCGTGATGGAAAAAATTCACCTTTTCGGGGCTGCCGGCAAAGCGGGGCCCCCTTCTTAACCGAGTGGATTTTGCAGGTATTGTGCAAAGTCTTGGCGAAAACAAGCTGAGAGCGATTATTTCAAAGGAGGGGCAAACAGCCATGAAATATGTGGTAGGTGTTGATGTGGGTGGTACCACAATCAAGATTGCTATCTTTGATCAACCGGGAAAAATCGTCGGTTTCAGCGAAATTGCAACCAGGACCGAGAATCAAGGAGCATCCATTCTTCCCGATACTGCCGCTGAGATCAAAAAGCTGATCGCGAAACATAATATTGCTTCCGGGCAGGTTTCCGGGATCGGTGTGGGCGTGCCGGGGCCCGTAGTGGACGGCCGCAGCGTTTCGAGGTGTGTCAATTTGGGTTGGGAAAGCGCAGATGTAGCCACATTCATGGAAGAAAACCTTGGTTGGAAATGTAAAATCAACAACGATGCAAACGTTGCCGCCTTGGGCGAAGCCTGGAAAGGGGCATCGCAAAATAGCCATTCTTCTGTCATGCTTACAATCGGCACCGGTATTGGCGGAGGTATTATCATTGACGGTGAAATCATCAACGGATTTTTGGGAGGTGGCGGCGAAGTGGGCCATATGCCCATTCACCCGGAGGTGGAGGGGCGGGTGTGCGGGTGCGGCAATACCCACTGCCTTGAGCTTTTTGCCGCTGCGCCTGCGCTTGTTGCCCAGTATCATGCGGAAACGGGCGTAGAATTAAGCGCTAAGGAGATTTTCGCCGCGGCTAAACGGGGCGATGGGGCCGCGCTGGCAGTAGTTGATAACATGCAGCGCTTGATGGGCAGGGCATGTGCCATCATCAGCTGTGTTGTCAATCCGGAAGTCTTTGTCATCGGTGGCGGCGTGTCTCGGGCCGGAGAATTTTTGTTAGAGGGGATTCAAAAATATTACGATCATTATATTTTCCCCCCCATAAAAAGTGTTAAGTTTCTCTTGGCGGCTTTAGGCAACGATGCCGGTATCTACGGAGCGGCACGCTTGGTAATGGATTAAGGTTTCCCCCACACAGCGGGATGTTGTTTATACCCCGCGTAATCGTCCGGAAGCGGATTTTGTTTCCATTTTACAGCAATGGCCTTTGGCGCAAATCCCGTGCAGCATTGGGTTTAAAGGCATTGCTGTTTTATTTGCCCGCACTTTGTACCTCGCAGCCCGGCAAATTGTTGCGGACGTTTTGACAAGTGCACAAACAATAACTATAATTACATTAG
>CAZVDE010000078.1:0-3324 GCA_964626065.1 uncultured Clostridiaceae bacterium
AGGCCTGCCAAAATTTCTTGGATTTGTGCATCTCCTCCGGTTCGTCATAACAGAGCACTTTGGCAAGAGAGTGGCACAAATGCTCATTTACCTCCTCTGCATTGACTGCAAATACCTTTAATTTCGCCATTCTTACCATCCTTCTCAGTGCATAAACCGGGCTTTTGTACAACCTTTTTCGGGCTAGTTACCTCTCATTGCCGCGCTTAACCACCTCATGCCTAGCCTTTTAACCCGGCCGCCTGCAATTTGCCCCTCAGCGGCTCCGCCTGCTCAAAACTGCCAGATCTTGGGGTACCTTCTGTTCGGGGGGTTCGAGCAACACGGCCGCGGCAATTGCCTCGCAGACAACCGCCAGCGCTTCATTTTCGCTTGCCGTGAGAATCCTCAATAGTCCACTCTGCGCATTACATCCGTACGCCAGGGCATCTTATTTAGATCACTGAACCAATCAGTGAAAGTAAGTCCGTATTTTAGGATAAGTTCTTTGGCCCGGCTGAGGTTGCAGTCCAAAAAATCATTGAGCAGGTGGAGCAGTCGAGCCCGATCCAGTTCTTTCACTGCCAGGACCAGATCTATGTAAGACGGGTATCCGTTTTCAACTGTAAGTTTATTTCCGAGCCGGAATAGTTCCAGCACATCCGCCTTCATGCCTTTAGCAAGCTGCAACCGATAGGCGTAACTAGCTTCTCTATCCTCCGGGCACGGGCCCGCAACATAGTTTTCCATTGCTGTTTTTGCAGTGCCCGATAGGGCGTCAAATATTGATCTGTAAACTGGCCCAGCGTAATGCGGCCCCCTGTCACAACCAGCCGTTGTCCAGCCAATGCTGGGTATCTGCAGACGGGGTGCGGGCCTTTTTCAACTGCCCTTTTTGCAGCATTTTACAGATGTTGAAGTACAACCTCACCTTTAACCCCAGGCCAGCCCGTCAAAGCCCTGCAGAAACGATTCGCCAAAACAGATTAAATCGAATCCCTGTGTGCTGCACTCTATAAGGCGTTGCCTCATTTGTTCAACATTGAACTCCATATCACCATTTCGAAAGAGTTCTGAGACTAAGCCGATTTTCACACCCTATTGCCTCACTTTACAAATCAAAGGCCATGCCGATTTCGTCCTCCGAATCATCCCCGGAAAAATAAAAGCCACAGCGTTGGTAAAATTTCATGGCAGCAGTGTTGTCCCGGGAGCAGCCCAACTCGATCTTTGCATACTTTTTCTCGCCCCGCAGTTTCTCGGCCAGCAGCATTAAGGCCGCCTTTCCATACCCCCTGCCTTGGAAGCGTGCGTCGATCATAAATTGATCCAGGATGTAGCAGGCGGGCGGGTCATCCAAATTGCGGTACATGAGCAATCCCACCATCTCCTGGGCGTTAGAGATGGCGTAAGCGCAGCCACCTTGCGTACGATAAGCGTACGCCCGCGCCAAAATCGCAACATTTGATGCCACACTGCGGTTGTTTATCTGTTTTTCACTTACTTTCAACGAGCAGCACTGCCGATAATTCCGCCCCGTGATCTCCTCGAGCTCAACCACGCTAACCGCCCCCCAAAATTAGATTTACAAACTCTGCAAGCGCCGCCTGCACTTCAGTCGTGCAGCACCTTCAGGCAATTCCCCGCCTCTTTCCGACCACTAAATGACACTAAACAAGTTTTCATTTTTTCACCATTGATCTTCAACGTTACTGAGCAGCGTATGAAAGTTTTGTTCCAGATGGGCCTTTGTTTTTGAACCGACCATGGCTGCCAAAACGCCCCCTGTGTTGATCACATAACGCAACAGCTCAGGCGCGGAATGGGAACCACCCGCCAGATCCGGTGCTTGATTTAACGAGGTGCTGATTGTCACAGGTGCACTCGGAACTTGGGGCAGGGCTACTTCAAACTTCCGCTCCTCGGTGACCGATGCCAAAACTATCTCCACATCAATCACTTCGAGGCCGGTGCTTGCCAAGAGGCCGACTCGATAGACTATTTCTCCGGCATCATTCAGCGAGGCGTGGTTGACGCTCTGCAAATAAAATTTATCCTCTTCGTCACGGCTTAAGAAACCCCGCTCGTCTTGGCCGAAACTATGCTTGAAATCCATGTACATCACTTGTTCCTGTAGAAATTGGCGTGTACCAATTTGAAAGTGCCCGTCATTAATAAAACTCAAACCCCTGCTTGGTAACCAACGCCTTAGCATGAGGCTGCTGTTCTTGGAGTGGAGTTAGGCTTGGTGCATCCGCAAAAGTGTGGTAACGGTAAAGGCTTCAACCCGTTTCAGTAGTTCTTCTTCATCCGGAACCTGATAGAGCTGCGTTCTATTCGCCAAGATGGCTACCGCCACCGTTGGGTCCCAGTTAGCCTCAATGGGACTGAAATGGAATATGGGCATTGCCAATAAAAAAACGCAGATAATTGCAGCTTGCAATAGCTTTGTAGCCTTCATTTTGTCACGCCTCTAGTCACGCTTGCTGCGCCGGGCAAGGTATTCATGTTTTAAAATTCCGTAATAGATTAGATCATGAAATTTGCCCCACTTGCGCTCATGCCGCCTCAAAACACCTTCTTTTTGCATGCCCAGCTTCTGCATCACCCGACCGGAGGCAGGGTTGTGGGCTAAATGGGTGCAAAAGATCCTTTCCATCCCCAGTTCCTCAAATCCGAACTCCATAACCGCACGGCCTGCCTCAGTACAATAGCCTTTGTTCCAATACTCGGGCCCAGTCCAATAACCAAGCGAGGCCCGCTCAGGCGAGTGTTCACCCTTCCCAGCGTTTAGTTTATTTTCGACTTCCACTTCCATCAACTGGTGGCAGAGCCACTCAAGCATAGCAAGCATGGGGTCGGGTTCGGTGAGAAATTTCAATAGCATTTTTTCTAAACTTAGGGTATTCTTATGGTAGGCCATCGGTAACAACTCCTTTTAGGTTTTGTCTGACGACTTACCATTTCGGAGTCCCGATGGCTTTTCCTTTTTCAAATTGCGAACTTAATTATACATGATCGCCTAGAGTGGGGCGGGCTTAGTCTTTGATTTGAAGTAAATATGCCGGAACATTAGACTGCCCAGGAAATGGTCGATACGACCTACCGTGGCTAATTGTCGTTTTGATGGACGAGTTTTGTCGGAACAGGGTGCAGAACCGACGGGCTCTGCAGGCCGCCGCAAAAGTAGGTTTAGCAAGATTTGATAGCACCTATGCCTCTTCGCGCTCCGACAAAAAGCAATACAAAATATCTGGGGACACCCCTATTAATGGTGGTTCTAGGCGATTAGAAAAAATATTTACTTCGAAACTAAGGAATATTGCTAAAAATATCCGTGATATT
>CAZVDE010000078.1:3334-4811 GCA_964626065.1 uncultured Clostridiaceae bacterium
TCCCCCTTTGCGAACCTTGGGCACAAGTAGGTACATAGTACCCATTCTAGTGTCCAGCATTCCTTTCCCACATTTTCATCGCCCGCTAAATTTTTGAATACCCAATATACCACCGCACAAATTCCTTTATGCCTTTATCGATCGGCGTAATCGGTCTAAATCCAATGTCTTCTATTAAATCGGCTACATCCGCGAATGTCGCGGGCACATCACCCGCCTGGAGCGGTAAGAGTTTTTTTATTGCCGTTTTACCCAAACACATTTCCAAAGTTTCGATAAAATTCAGAAGCCTGACGGGTTCATTGTTACCAATGTTGTATACTTTATAGGGAGCATAACTCGAACCCGGATCAGGATTTGTCATGTTATAATGCGGATTAGATCTAGGTGGTTTGGCTATCACCCTTACCATCCCTTCAACGATATCATCAACGTAGGTGAAGTCCCGTTCCATGTCACCGTGATTAAAAACTTTAATCGGTTCATCATTGAGAATTGCCTTAGTGAACAAAAACAGGGCCATGTCTGGCCTGCCCCACGGCCCATAAACCGTAAAAAACCTAAGTCCGGTTGTTGGTAAGCCATACAAATGACTATAGGTGTGGGCCATTAATTCATTGGATTTTTTCGTTGCAGCATACAAACTCACCGGATGGTCTACGTTATCACTGGTTGAAAACGGCATTTTTTCGTTCGAACCGTAAACGGAACTGGAAGAGGCATAAACCAAATGTTCTATTTCGTTATGCCGGCAAGCCTCAAGAATGTTAATGAAGCCCACAATGTTTGAGTCAATGTAGGCGTAAGGATTTTGAAGACTATACCTAACCCCCGCCTGGGCCGCAAGATTAATGACTATGTGAATTTCATTTTCCGAAAATAAATTTTCAATCGCTGCTCTGTCTTCCAAATTGGCAAACACAAACTTGAAATTGTGTTCTTGCTCCAGAATAGCTAGCCTGGCTTTTTTCAGATTAACATCATAATAATCGTTGAGATTATCTAGACCGATGACGGGGCAACCTTCCGAGAGTAAACGTTTGGATAAATGAAAACCAATGAATCCCGCTGCACCCGTCACCAAGTATGTTTTTCTTCGGTCAAGTTTCGCTAATGTACTTGCCATTTTAAAGCCTCCAATAGAGGTAATGCAAAGATTCCGCTTCTTCACGATCGAAGATCCCCTTAATATCAACTAGAACGTTTTTGCTAGAAGTTGAATTTTCCAATGTGGCCGCCGCTTCACCGCTGTACATAACTTCATTACGATGACTATTATAAAATGCTTGGATATCTCCCAGTTTGATCTGTTTAAATTCCTCATGGGCAACTGCGAAGATTACAGCATCAACTTCTTTTATGTCTTCCGGATCGATTTGTAATTTTCTATTGCCAGAACGTATCATTCTATAAATATCCAGGATTTTAAGTGATGATTCTTTATTGCTATCATATAATTCTTCTTCCAAACACTGCA
>CAZVDE010000079.1:0-4753 GCA_964626065.1 uncultured Clostridiaceae bacterium
TTGTTTGTACTATCCTTTTGCATCCATGTATCTCGCCAAAATCTGCTCGATTGTTTCAATTTTAAACGGTTTAGCCACATGTAGATCGAATCCGCTTTGTTTGGCAAGCAGTCGATCTTGTTTCGAAGCATGCCCGGTAAGCGCCACTAATAAAGTATCGTTTAGCTTTGTACAGCCCCTGATGTGTTTGGCCACATCATAGCCTGTAATATCCTCAAGCCCCACATCACAGAAAATTATATCCGGTAGTAACTCCTTCGCTTTTGTGAGCCCATCCTCACCGTTATAAGCTAGATGGGCTTCATGGCCTAGCTTTTCAAAGATCGCCTGCAGCAATTGAGCTAAGTCAGTGTTGTCTTCGATGCATAGAATCGCCAGTTTATCCTTACTTACACAGCCGGCTTTATGATTACTGCCCCTATTCTTCTCAAGGGGTAAGCCCAAGATAAAAACAGCCCCCTTTCCCGAAGGATGATTATTCGCCTCCACCCAGCCGTTATGCGCGTTAAAGACATCTTTAACGATTGCCAGGCCAACACCCACGCCCCCCGTTACCCTCCGCCGTCCGGCGGAACCGGCCTGAACAAATGGTTCAAACACATTATCCAGCAAACCGGGGGATAGCCCCGGACCCTCGTCTTTAATCTCTATGCGGGCACTATCTTCGCCATCTTCCAATATCAGTTTGACGGTACCGTTTGCAGGTGTAAAGTTTAGGGCATGTCCCAAAACGGTTTCTAAGGATTGGATGACCCTGGGGGGATCAATCTTAACAATAATGGGGTGAAACGGGATGCTTTGTACCAGCTCTACTCCCTTTTCTTTGAAAGCGGAGTCAAGGCCCCGCGTTACGTTCATTACAACCATACGCAGATCGATCGTCTCTTTAGCCAGCTGTAAGCCGGGACCGACGATGCGGGCTAGGTCGCGGAGATCATCCACAATTTTCGTTAACTGTTCTAGCTGGTTCCTTATAGTATCGATCGTCTTTTTACTTTTACCATCTTCGCTGTCCAGCTCAAAAAGATCCAATGCCGCCGCCATAACGGCCATAGGGTTCCTTAATTCATGGGATAGTATGGCGATCATTTCATTTCTTCCCCGATCGGCGCTCTTAAGCCGATCCACTAAAGCTAGGGCCGTTTGCTCGCTTTGCTGCAGTGCTTGGTGCGCTTTAGCCCTTTCCACCGCTAACCAAGTGCGCTGGGCCGTCGCGTGCGATAGATACACTTCATCCTCCGTCCAGATCCGCCCGCCATCGGGCACAATGACCAGATGAACGGTTGGCTTATCGCGCCGCATAACGGGAACCATTAGATTGCCGTTTTCACTACCGTCGGCGGCGGATCGAATTTCAGCGCCCTCTATAAAGCTGGCCCGGCATGCACCCAGCTGCCGGCACAATAGATCCGCCGCTGCATTTTGGATTTCCTGCGGCCCATCCAACTTTCGTAAGATCTTGGCCAAAGTGGTGAAATAAACCTGTTTCGCTTGACTCTTGCGACTGAGTTCCGCGGCCTTCTTTTTATCCGTAATGTCCGAAAAGATGATGGCACCCTTGCCATCCATCTCCAAGGGTATAATAGTAATATCATACCAACGCCGAAGTCTTTCACAAAATCGCACGTAATTCAACGTATGACCCGCCCTAATAACTTCTTCACAGCGTTCGAACCCCCAGCCTTCCTCGAACCGTGGAAATAGATCGGCCGGTTTCTTACCCAGTAATTCATCTCTGCTCAGCCCGCAGAAGGCTTCAAATTCTGAGTTAACGTCCAAAATTCGGCACTCGGTCGGGCCACCCAATTGGTCTCGGTGAAACCCTATTATCAAAAGTGCACCGGGTAAACTATCGAATAACGTGCGGTAAGAAATCTTATTTAAAGTAATCTGCGTCCCAAGGGCCATAGCTACCTCCCGAATTGTGTAAATAATAACGAGACTATATTTCTCCGAAATTCGCATAACTCCTGTCAGCGTTTTCATAAGTGTACAAATTATTAGACTTCGGCCGTCGCTTGGGTGAAACTTCATTAATCTCTTTTCATAAAGATAGGAGATAGGAGAAGGGAGGTTGCCCCGGGTTCTCGAAAAGATGTTGGGAAGAGACTGCGGGACGAAGGGGTAAGCCAAAATGACGATCAAAGTCACCACGCTATTGGAAAACTCCCGGATTGAAAACAAAAAGCTGGCGGTAGAGCACGGGCTTTCCTTATTTATTGAAATCGGGCAGCCGATACAAAGGAAAATCCTGTTTGATACCGGCCAAAGCGGCAAATTTATTGAGAACGCGCGGCTGTTGAACATCGATTTGGCCCTGACGGATACGGTAGTGCTCAGCCATGGACATTATGATCACAGCGGTGGTTTCAAGGAATTCGTCAAAACGTACGGCGGTGGCTTTGAATTGTTCGTGGGCGATGGATTTTTTACACCCAAATATGCACGGGATAATGGGCAGTGGCGGTTTTTAGGCAACAATTTTACGGCCGAATCTCTCAAGCGGAAAGAAATCAGAACAACCGTTGTTACCGAGCATCTCTTAGAAATGTTTCCCGGTGTTTTCTTGCTGCGTAATTTCCCCCGCACCAACGATTTTGAACTGCCAAACCCCCGTTTTTACCTGCTCAAAGATGGGGACTATGAACCGGACCTATTCTGCGATGAAGTAGTCATCGTCCTGCAAACTGTTAAGGGGCTGCTGGTACTGGTCGGCTGTTCCCATCCCGGCGTGGTCAATATTTTAACGGCGGTACAAACAAGGTTAAAACAACCCGTGGACGCGGTACTAGGGGGCACTCACCTTGTGGAAGCAAATGATGAGCGCCTAGATAAAACTTTTGCCCATCTTGCCGCCCTAGATCTCTCTCTGCTGGGATTATCGCACTGCACCGGCGACTATGCTTTAAATCGCTTGCAGCGAACGAAACTGCCCCATACACGAAACGCAACGGGCACAAGTATCAGTTTTAGGCGGAGGTAAAGGACTGCTGTTTGTGATATAATTGCTTTACGGCAATATTAAATAAACGTAAGACTTATTATCAACGGAGGTGTTGTGTTGACATGAAAAAGATATTGATTACGGGAGCGTTGGGTCAAATCGGTTCGGAACTTACTCTAGGTTTGCGGGAGATTTACGGGGAGCAAAACGTTATCGCCAGCGGGCGCACCGCCAAAGACGAACAGGCGGACCTAATCGAATCGGGCCTTTTCGAGATTGTGGATGTAACAAATGCCCGGCAGATAGCGGACGTTGTCAAAAAACACAAGGTAGACACCATTATTCACTTAGCGGCCATTTTATCTGCCGTGGGAGAACAAAAGCCGGCCTTGGCGTGGGATGTGAACATAAACGGATTATATAATGTGCTCGAAGTGGCCCGAGAAGAAGGATGTTCTGTCTGCACACCCAGTTCCATTGCGGTCTTCGGTGATTCCACGCCTAAAGACAATACACCTCAGGATACTATTCAAAGGCCCAGCACCATGTATGGTGTAACCAAGGTGGCAGGCGAATTACTATGCGATTATTATTATAAGAGATTCGGGGTAGACACCAGAGGCGTACGTTTCCCCGGCCTGATCTCCTATGCTACCCTACCCGGTGGGGGGACCACGGACTATGCAGTTCATATCTATTACGAAGCGCTGAAAAACAAGCGTTATTCCAGTTTTATCGCGCAAGGGACCAAAATGGACATGATGTACATGCCCGATGCCCTGCAGGCAACCATCACACTTTTAGAAGCGGATCCTGCCAAACTCATCCATCGAAATGCATTTAATGTAACTGCCATGAGCATTGCGCCCGAAGACGTCGCGGCCTCAATTAAGAAGTTTATTCCCGAATTCGAACTAAGCTACGATGTGGATCCCGTTAGGCAGGCAATCGCGGAGTCTTGGCCAAATTCCATGGATGATTCGGCTGCCAGGGAAGAATGGGGTTGGGAACCAAAATACGACCTGGATGCCATGACGGAAGACATGCTGAAGAACCTTAAGATAAAACTAGGGCTATGATAGGTAAGCGGAGGTTTAGGAACACCTAAGCCTCCGCTTTTCACGATCAGAGATCTTCGGGCGTGCCGCTGCGCCTTTTTAGAAAAACAGCCGCGATAATGCCCCCAATCAGCATAACAAGGCCCACACCCATGATAAATCCGCCCATAATTGAGACCGGATTGTTGGCTGTCATGTGCTCAAACGGATCATGAAAGACACCACTCGGGAAACCGAAACTGCCGCTAAAACTACTGCTGCCCGTCATCATGCGCCGCACCATATAGCGGGCTAGAGCACCCATCGCGGTGAACATCAACCCCGTAAAAGCAAGATAAACACCGGCCATCCACCCATAGCTGCGCACCAAGCGGCCGATTACGGTGGGCAGGGCATCGATCCAAGTCCGCTGCACGGCCTCGTTGCGCCCATCTGCCCCTTCTTCTTCCGCCCCATCCTTAAGCAGCCAGTCGGTTGTAACAGCAAAAACATCCGCTAAAGCAATGATCTTATTCAGTTCAGGCAGCGCCTCGCCCGTTTCCCATTTGCTTACCGCCTGGCGAGATACGCCAATCTTTTCCGCAAGCTCTTCTTGGGACAACCCCGCCTTTTTACGGCAGGCGAGTACCTTCTCATGCAGATTCATCGTAATCTCCCCCTAATTGATTGTCTGGCTTAAACTAACATAAAATTCAGTTGCGGCGCAAGCAATGTAGACTGGCAAACCCGCAACCGGCGGTTGCAATATCAA
>CAZVDE010000080.1:0-4664 GCA_964626065.1 uncultured Clostridiaceae bacterium
GCTTAGTCTTTCCCGGTCATGATTCTAAGCAGCAAGTCATTGGTTTTTAACATGCCGGGTGATGCTATTAAACCCATGTTTTGCATCGTCCGCTCTACCGTTTCACCCACAATGCCACTATTTTTCGGAACAGAGATGTCTTCCATTGCCAATAAAGCAGATAACACCGCTGCCCCAGCCCCGTTGGCTGCCTTTAGTGAGCAGCCGAAATTACCCCCGTCGCAGATAATCCCGGTCAGATTAGCCGCCATATTATTGATTGCTTTTTCCATCCGGTTTAATCCGCCACCCAAAAGGTGGACAATGCCCGCACTCGCTCCCGTGCCCGCGGCGACGGCGCAGCCGCAGAAGGCGGATAGCCTGCCCGAATAGTTTTTGATGTAAATTGTCACCAGATAGCTGATGGCTATCGCCCTAGCTAATCGTTCATCTTCCAGATCCATAGCCCGGGCCACAGCCACAAGGGGCATGGTGGCGATAATGCCGTGATTTCCGCTGCCGCAAATACTCATGGCAGCAAGGGGTAGGCCGCCCATACGGGCATCAACGGTAGATGCGGTTAGGATCTCCGCTTGTGTCCGCAAGTCCGCGCCAAGCAGTTTCCTCTTTGCGAGGCGTTCCAGTGCAGGCCCCACCTGCATGCCGCAGCCTGCCCGGCCCCCTGCCAGCAGCCTCTCGTTAACTGCAACCGCCTCCAGGACAAAATTGATCTCACTAAAGGGCACTTCTTCCGCGAATGTGATCATATGGGCTAGTTTGTATGAATCTGTGTCGAAGAAATTCGGGTCCGCCCTTTCATTTTCCGCCGTTTTGTACACGGTTGAACCGTTCACTTCGATGCGAACTATATTTGTATGGTGCCCCTTAATGACCACCTTCGCCTGCCCCTTGCTTGTTGTAACTGCAGCGGCAAGGTATAAATCATAAAGATTGGTATCAAATGCTGCACTAACTATTCTTTGCCCCTTCAGTTTTTTCGCCCGCGCCAGATCGGCTGCAGTTATGTTTCGCAAAACTTGCAGCCCTAAGTCCGAATCACCAACTAAGATGCCCAATAGGGCGGCCATCTCAATACCCGTTTCATCCGTTCCCGGAATTGCACAGGAATAGGCGTTTTTAAAGAGGCCCCGATCCATGATTAGCTCAACCTGTGCAAGATTGCCCCCGATCCTTTGATAAGCGGCCGCACAAGCAAAGGCAATCGTGGATGGTTCCGTAACACCCAAGGCGGGCACCATTTCCCGTTTTAAAAGTGCGATAAATTTATCTCGATCCATTTGTGCACCCCGTTTTTTACCCTAAAATAGGCTGAGCTGTTCCGAGAAATAGGATTTCATTTTCCGTTCCACTATCCTATCCTGCGGATCAATTTCCCCGATCAATAGTGGTGAATGGGGATTGTGCCGAGCGGCATTTTCCGCTGCCATCCGGGCACTATGATTGGCGTAACAGTACAAACACCCATGTGTGCAGGTATTATAGGCACCAAGATCCAGACTGGTTACGCAGCCGCATTCTGCCCGCTGGTTAGGATCTATGCCCACCGCAAGCGGCCTGCCGCTGATCTTCGCAATCAGCCGATCATCAATGCATTTTCCATGCCCGATTCCCAAGGAACCAAGTTCAATTTTTTCGCTGCACGTTTCCAACCTGAGCCCCCGTTTTTTGGCCTCCGCGCTCAACAGCTCCGCCACTTGATACAGTGCAGCCTGATCCGTGAGGGGTTTTATGTCTTTCAAATTTCGTTTTGTCTTGCGGTACAGATCGACGAAACTGATCACACACCGCTCGGTACTGCCCTGCAGCCGCTCGGCCAAACGGGCGAACTCACGGCGGTGGTAATCCGCATCAAGCTTGTCAGTAACAATAATCGGATCGTAACGCCAGATTACCCGCTCTTTGCCGATTTTTTTCGCCAATTCGCAAACTGCGGCGGCAATCTGATCTTTATCGGGTACATTGCGCTCAATATGCCGATCATAGCCGGTAAGCGTAATTTGAAAATAAAAATTGTATCCCCGTAATGCTTCCAGATAGGGCAGCATCCGGCGCGGATCCTTGGTCCAAAAGACGATGCAGTCAATCAAAGAGGGGCAAAGGGGCACTTTTCCCACCTGGTGGAAATTCATGGGGTTGCGCACTAAGGCAAAGCCTTCGCGCAAGCGGTTGAAAAACCATGCCGGATACAACGCCGGTATATCGGTACGGCGGCTGACACTTAAGATCACTGCAAGCCCCCCTAATAATCGAAAAACATTAGCGTTCGCCCATCGAAACACAAGCACGCCAAGCGTTCCCGACAAAAAATCGATAAGAGCGGGATTAGGATGCCGCAATGGCACCCGGTCTGATGCATAATCCCGCGGGGTGCTTTGCTATTGTTTCGCCGCAATATATTTTTCCACAGATGTACGGCACAGATCAAGGAAGGCTTCTTCGCCGACGATATTTACTTTAAAGAATACCGCCTGGCTGCCCCCGGAAGTAATTGCGGAAAGGAAAAGCTGTTCCCCCCGCCCCATTAGGGTGATGTTGAGGCTGACGCGGTTGCTGCCTGCCATGCTGTAACGTTCGTAAACACGCACTGCCAGCCTTGTTTCGCCAATTCTATGATCACTGCCGTCTTCATAGGTAGCGGTGGGACTGCGCTCCGTTATGTCATTGTGCAGCCAATCTAAGAGATCTTGGAAATCGCCTCGTATTTCTCTTTCGTATTTTGCCACGCCGGACCCCCTTTACAGCTTGCATACTCGGAACTTCTCTGCCGTTTTCTCCCCTTCTCCCACAGTTTATGAACCTCGAAATGAAGCGGCTTTTTTTATTTCAGCTTCGATTTATTCTCTTCAGGCCCGTGCCGAAAGAGTTTGTATTACTGTTCAATCTTTTTAAGACTATGCTGCGCTGCAACAATATCAACTAAGGGTTCTTTCGAGGTCGATTCAGAAACCTCCTCTTTTAGTAAAACCGTTGGGGTTATTCGTTGCACCCCCCGGACATTGGACGGCGGAGAAGGCCCGAGCCGATATAGGGGTCTCCGTCTGCCCCTTGAAATAAATCATATTTGTTATCCCCCTTTGTTGTCCGCCGGTGTCCCTCACCCATGATCCGGTCCCATCCGGCGTAGCAACAATTTACTGGACAGACATCACTCGAAAGTGGTAAATAAAAAAGGGCCCTCATCCAAAAGCGCGAAGGACCCAGTTGTTTGGCCATTTTTCGTAATTGACTAAGCTAAGTTGCGATCGGTACGGGCTTTATGCCAAACGGTTAATCATTAGTGGCCCATCCTCTATTCATCCGGTTCTCGATGCTCTACTTGCATCTCATCCACCCAGTCCTCTTCAACATAAACCATTTTATTGCGCCCTTCCACCTTGCGATTTGGCCCGGCCTTATACAGTTTGCAGTTTAAGGGCCCGTAACAGAACGTTTCGAACCGATATTTTCTGCGGCCGCGCGGGTTCCAATGATCAATAATGATCTCCACAGGCATTCTGCAACCCCACCGGCAGGATAAACACTTGGTGGAATAGGTTCTTGCGGCTAAACGGCGGCGTCCTCTGGCCCTATATACTTCTAAATCAGGCGGGACCAGTTCCCAGGGTTCGCTTTGGCTGCCCGACTCCCCGCTGTTGATTAGTTTCAATCCCGAGACTTTATAATATTCCACAGGTTCCAATTCCGGCTGAATTACCGGTATACACCGGCCCGTAATTTCATCGTTCACCTTCAACTGATGTTTAGCTTGGGCCGCTTTGCCAATGCCGATCGAAAAGGATTTTTGGCCGTTTTCGCCGTCAAGCCCGCCTTCTAAAACAATAGCGTAGCCCAAATATGTATGCTGAGTCTCATCAAAGGAGCGTCTCAGCCGAATCCGAGGCTGGATTGATGTGATGATGCCGCAAAAATCTAATTTATCCACTGCAAAAGCCCCCTGTACACCAAAGTTATCGCTCTAAGGGTAGACGTTTCCACTGCCCACAATGTACCAGCGGCCGTCTTTTTTTCCCAACTCCAGATACATGCTCCAGTCCACCTTTGCTGCGGCGCTGAGTTTATTGTTCACCACCACTGGCAGCGAAGATTGAGCAAATATCTCAGCATCCTCCAAGAAGAGCATATTTGGCCCAATCTTAACGATGAAAAACATTCCTTCGGTATAATCTTCATATTCCAAGAACCGGTGCTGCTCAACCTCGGCCAAAAGGAGGGTGGAAAACTTTTCTAGCTCGGGAACCTCATCTCTCGCGGTCCGAATTTCTTCCTCGAACACGGAGTATTTCGACTCGTCCAGTAAAGAATTATCCCGCAGCCACTTAAACAATTTGTTCATCACTATGCCGGCGTTTTTCATTAAACTCTTGCTTGATGCCACCTTGCGGATCAGAAAATAACCGAAAAATTCGCCAATCATGCTGCTCGGAATATCAGCGATTCGGAACAACTGGCAAAATTCCCGGCCTTCGCTGTATTTCTCCAGAAAATAATCGTGTTTCTCTGATGATAGATATTGATAGGCGTAATTGTTCAGGCAAGCGCTGAACAGCTGCATTACGTCCAGATAGCGGTTGTAAGTGCGCGGGCTTAGCCTTTCTTCTTGTTCCGCTAGAAATTTGCCGAAAACCTGTTCAATTGTTTCCACTACCAATGATCCCCCTTCTTAC
>CAZVDE010000081.1:0-4604 GCA_964626065.1 uncultured Clostridiaceae bacterium
AATCGAGTAGTACATACCTTATAAATGGCGCAGGGTTATAAATAAAACCCTGCGCCTTGACCGGTAGTTTCTTGATTACCAGCCCACTACATATCCATCGCGACGAGGATCTGCACCACCCATGAGCACATCCTTATCAAAGTCAACGATTACCCCTTGGGCGCCCCCCACACTCATGGTCCACTCGGTAAACAGTCGAACCTTGTGTCCCCGTGCCTGGAGATCGTTGATTATATCCTCGCTAATTCTCGACTCTAATCTCAAATCATTTCCGCCGAAGTTATAAATTCGATACCTAGGCGATTCAATTGCATCTTGTATATCTTGATCAAAATCAATCACATTGACTATTAGTTGAAACATTGTTTGCCAAATGGCATCGCCACCGGGAGTACCAATATTCAAGAAAGGCTTTCCATCCTTAACAACAATCACCGGGGAAATGTTATTCATCGGACGTTTGTGGGGCTCTAGTTTGTTGATGTGGTTCTCGTCAAACTCCATCCATCCCCCGCCGTTATTAAGAAACACGCCGGTATTACCTACGATTACACCTGTCCCAAAGCTGCTGCCAATACTGGTGGTGTATGCAACCATATTACCATCTTTATCGACAACTGAAATGTGCGTGGTGTTTTCATATTTGTCCGCATCGCCGCTCGGCACCGTTTCCATGGCACGTGCGAGATCAATCTGCATGCGCTGTTCAGCGGCATATTCCTTCGATGTTAATGCTTTCTCCGGGACATAGACAAATTTCGGATCAGCAACATAGGCATCGCGATCAGCACCGGCCAATTTTGTGGCTTCCACCATTACGTGCAGCACATCTGATGCTTCCATGCTTCTTAAATCAAATGCTTCCACGATATTAAGCTGTTCAATCAGGGGTGCACCACAAAATTCACCGCCGGGGGAATAAATGTCATATCCCCTATAGTTACCATGAAGAGGCTTCGTCCACTCAACTTCATAATTCGCGAAGTCATCTTTGGTGAAAAGTCCACCATTTTCTTGGTAAAAGCGAGCCATTTCATCGGCAATTTCACCTTTGTAAAAGACATCTGCACCCTCTTGTGCTACCCGTCTCATGGTGTTTGCCAAGTCTGTTTGAATCAGCATATCACCCGGCTGCGGCACGTTACCATTAGGCAAAAAGATAGCCGCGGACGTGGGATATATAGAAAGGAGCGCAGCATTGTTTGCAATCGCCTGTGATAGCCTGGCCGTGATGGGGAAGCCCTTTTCGGCATATTCGATCGCCGGTGCTAACACCTGGGCCAAAGTCATCGTACCGTACTTTTCCAAAGACTCCTGCCATGCTTTGAGCGCGGCAGGTACCATGCCCGCCAGATAACCGCGTTGGGCAGTATCCCTGGTTAAAACATCCAAGGTCGCGGCCGCGGGGTTGGGCGCGTTGGCATTAATATAAAGAATGTCCTCTGTGCTTGCATCATAAATCATCAAGGCTCCACCTGCAGCAATGCTGGAGAAATCCGGTTCTACCACTCCGAGAACCGCGGCAGTCGCTATCGCTGCATCAATGGCGTTACCGCCTTGCATCAGTATTTGCAGCCCGGCTTGAGATGCCAAGGGGTGAGCGGCAGCCACAATTCCGTTATTACAGGTTACAATTGGTCTGGTCGCTGCAAATGACTTTTCGGTAACACTTGAAAACAGCATCAACACCATCAAAGTCGATAGAAGAAAAACACTCCACTTTTTGCTCATATCTTTACCTCCCATATTGAAATACATGTTCTACCATAGGTTGTCCGACGATGTCCTCTACGTTCTTAATCAAATCTTCCCTAGCCATAGTCGCTCCCAGTTTGAGTTGGCCCTTCGGCACAACAAGCACTATGACGTTTTGTCTCTCTTTTATCTCCGCCGTTGTTAGCGGCACACCGGTTGCATAGTCCAAAGTAGTTATCAAATCGGGAAAAGTACCTAACCGACTCTCTTGTGCGGTATTCACCCCGCGAATCGCTGTCATATACTCATTCCAAAATGTTAAATGCAGCAACTCAGGGCCGTCCTCCACTAGGAGATGTCCGTGATCAAAACCACCTTTCGATTGAAGTTGGAGTTCTTTTACGCATCCAACCGAAAGAATCTTACCCCCCAAAAATTCGCAACAGGCCTCGGCAACTTGGATGCCCCCGGCAGACGTATGTTCTAGAATAATTTGACCTATTCTAATAGCCTGTGTAATGGCTCCGGGTGCTCCATTGTTTTTTGCATAACTAACATTGACAGGGTTGCGCGCTACCGCAACTAAACCCCCCGCCGCGACAGCTGCCTTCCGCACCAGAGATGCTGCCTCCCCCAGGCCACCTTTGACCATCCCTTCCAGGTAAGAAAGGGCACCGCCACCTCCGGCAAAGGCTTGAACAGATACATAATTATCCAATTGATCCAAGTTCATTGAACCCATTTGCCCGGTGGGATGTGCACGGCCATTGCAAGGGGCATCAATCACAGGCAAGCCCGTAACGGCTGATTGGAACCAACCGTTTACGGTTGCAACCCCGCCGTTTTCATTCGTGATGAAGCCCGCAATCTCACACTTAGACTTAAGATTTTCCGTAAGCAGCTCGGCCGCCCTTACATAGTGCATAGGTTTTACATACGCCCCCGCAGATGCCGGGGAGCCGACCAAGCCAACCGTGACAACCTGTGCTTCATTTGGCAGTGAATCGATAGCTAAGAGTTTTGGCCGGCCCACTTCAAAGGCCAATCTGGCTAAAGCTAGCCCTTCCTCTTTAGAACCCCCTCCCCCTCCCCCCAAGAAGCAGCCGCCCAGAACCGCCGCTTCGATAGTGTTCTTTTCTTGAGAAATCCTAATCGTCATCTACACGTACCCCCGCTCCAAACCCAGCAACATTTGGTTTTTATTTACTAAATACCGAACATTTCCGCCAAAAGATCCTTAACTTCCATCGTCTGCTCAATGTAGATGATTGGGATATCATTATCCGCTGCAATTGTTGTGAATAGGCCATCACGATTTCCATCATTTCTAACGACTAATAAATCTGCCTTAGGTGCCGCGGCGTGGATAAAGGGATCAGCCAGATCCCCTCTCCGGGGGTGCCCGCCGGTGTGCATGGCAATGATCAACATATCCTGTTTTCTGGCCGCTTCAATCACTCGATTAATACGATCAATTTCCGATTGCGTATCTATACCGGCTTCGCCCAAGCCCTTCACGCTTCCGCCAATCCCAATGATTAAGGTCTGATAACCTTCTAATTGTTCAGGCTCCAGAACCTTTTCAAACACATTTTTTGCCTGTAATTGGTCAAACAACAATTTAATCATTAGGGCATCGGGGCTTTGGCCGGCGGACGTAATTATAACGGGAAACTCCGCTTGGGGCACCGAGGCATACGCCGATGCGGCAATGCCCAAGGCCAACAATACCACCAACAATAATACTTTCGAACCAATAAGTCTGTCTTTCATTGAGATTCCTCCCTATCTTTTATTGGACTAAAATCATCTGTCTATCCCGAAGCGTGATGCAAAGCATTTTGAATGGCCGCAGCTGATTCTTGCGTTTTACGTACTAAAAATTCCTTTCTTTCAGGGGTAAAATCACTATTAGGGCCACTGATACTTAGAGACGCCAAAACCAGATTGTTACCATTCATAACGGGGACTCCAATCGCACTAACGCCTTCGTCAAGTTCCCCATCGCTAAACGTATAACCGAGCCGCCTTGATTCAGCCAATGAAGCCCGAAGTTTTTCAGGATCCGCCAATGTCCGCCCCGTATAGGCCTCCAATCCGGAATCAATAACGGAGTTGATCTTTTCTTCTGGCAGAAAGGCAAGAATCGCCCTAGCTGACGCCCCGGCGTGCATGGCACTGCGGCGGCCGACCTCAAACGTCACTCTCAATGGTTTCGGGCTATCCACCCGGGCTATACAAATTGCCTGTTCATCGACTCTGGCAGTTAAGAAAACAGACGCACTTGTTTCTTTGGACAGTTCACTCATGAACGGTTTAGCTATTTCCACTAACTCTTCCGTGGGTGATATTGAAGAACCTAATTCAAATAAAACTAGGCCAAGCCGGTATCGTTTGTCAATTGCATTTTGCTTTAGAAAGCCCCGAGAAGCTAAAGTGATAACACAACGCCGCACCACGCTCTTATGCAAATCCAACTCGTCCGCGAGCTCCACGATACTCCATTCCGCCCGCCGATTAAAACATAGAAGAACGTCTAAAACCCTGCCCGCTGACTGAAGAACATCGGATTCGAGGTTTACAACGCTGTTTGGTATCAATTTGCCTGTTCCCCCTTTCTCTCCAATTAGAGTTCGCCTAGCGAACTCGAGTTTCTCTCTGCGTATCTAATTATTCTATGCAGATTTACACATTCCTTCTAAAACGTACAATTCTTTTTCAAAACAATAATGAAATAAAAAAAGCCACTGCGCGAAACCGGAGTTCCGGCACTGGCGGAGCGGTTCAGTACGTCTCAATCCAGACTAAAAACGAAACCTTAACGCCCCTTTGCTAACAGAAGCACCATCAACACAATGCCCAGGCTGAACCAAATAAGCCAGACATTGACCGCCGTTTCATAATAGACC
>CAZVDE010000082.1:0-4485 GCA_964626065.1 uncultured Clostridiaceae bacterium
CCCGAAGTTCAACTAACATGAAAAACATCCTTTTTTCCGATTTTCACACTTTCTGAGTTAATGGTCGCACACCCAGACTCCCCGGGCACGTTAGGCAGCTTCGTAGCCAATTCTACAAAGGGAAGAATCTGCTGCAGATCGAAATACTATCTGTTTTTAGATGATGCGGCCAACTCCACAGCGAACTCCTTGGCCGGGTATGTATTTAGCTTTGGCAAAAAAGACATGATAGGTCAGCCTGGAAATTAAGTACGTCTTGTAGTCCCGAACGTACATACCTAATCCAAAATCCGCATCCAACATAGAACTACGGCCTACCCTAAGACTCAATTCCACTGCAGCGGCTTTAGCTGAAAAATCATAAAGAATCGCCAGATCAAACCCCTGCGAAAGTGGGGCAAATAGCCCTACATCAAGGGTTGAACAAGAACCTTGTACGAAGGGCCTATGCCTGAAATTAACATCAACGTATTCAAACTTGCCCATCTTTGCTCCTGAAATAAGTCGCGGTGTTGAACGCTTCGCTATACCAAAGCGCCCCTCCTCGGGAGAAAAGTATTCGAATTCAGCTAAGGCAGCTGCCTTGATCTCTGGGTAAAGAATCTCTCTTTTTTCTACTCCCCCATAATTGTGATTCTCAGCCTGGATATAAACTCGGAAATACTCCGGATGGACCCTTACACCCGGCTCCGAACTTACCAAGCTCAAAGCCTCCGCAAGGACCCGGTGATCGGGGTGAGGATCAAAAGGGCTGACCGTCCTTATAATACACCCCGGATAAAGGGCGGCGTAGTGCCGAATAACGTCTGCCGCAGCTTTAGCGGAGAGCGCACCATCGGTATGATCCAAAAAAGTAACCTGTTCACAAGTTACACCTAATACGCCAAGTGCAGCCAAAACCTCGCGGCAACGCGCTTCTCCGAACTCTTTTCTACTCAAGGTATAGCGACTACCGTCCAGACCGACTATTCGTAGACGAGCTAAAGAATTTTCACCTTTAGTAAAGTACACAAAGAAGTTGGTATTCCCAGTCAAAACGGATTGATAAATGCTGTCCCCCATCCCAATTATGCCATCGTCAGGATGAGGAAGGAGCCAAACTACCACTTCCCCGGCTTGAACCACATTCGTAATCACAAACAGCAGCAACATGATAAAGAATATCCTACGCGTTAAAACCACCACCAGTCTATGTCTCTCGATTGCGATGGGTAGAACCGGTTCTGCTCTAATGACCTCTGAGATAAATGTAAGTAAAATCAATACACCAAATCTGATTGGGCCACCCAGCACAAAGGCTCTGGTTGGCCAAATCCGCGAAAATCTTATGTACTTTAACTTTAAAATAGTCCGGTTTCTTTCTTCTAAGCACTGATTTGAGAGCCCAGCCCTTTTTAATAATTATAGTTTTATTATAACAAATTTACGAAAGATTCATCGGAACTCCCGGATTAAATCTGCCCGACTATGGGACCGATCCGACATTTCCGGTGGGCTGATCCAATCCCTATGTTGATACGGATTGTAAGCCTATGGCAGCTGATGGGGGTATACCATCAACCCATCTTTGGCGGAATGAATGTACAGTCTTTTTGCTCTTTACGCAGCCTAGCAATGAGCCTGCCTATTTTTGCACTGTCCATGCCCTCACCTCCTTCGCTGCCGGACTCTCTTTGCCCCGGGACTCGCAGTTAGATGCGATTTTATTGTCTTCTAGTTCCACCGTATGATCCTTTACGGAGCCATCATACTTCAGCACTTCAATAACGGATAGTTCGAAGGATTCCTGACCGTATTCGTTCCATAAGTCTTGCAACTGTTTGTTTGGGTGCCAATTCGCGCATAACTTCATATTTGTGCTATTAAAACTTGCTTTCGTGTCCCTGGAAATGTCAAGGAATACATCACCGGTTGCTTTGCAGCGATAAGAGATCACACCCGTTTCGGGACGCCTAAATTTGTAAAGTTCCGAAAGTTCCTTTTTCTGCTTGATGTCCATTTTGCCCACCTCAACTCTATTGTGTCCCAAGAAACCAAAAGGCATCATCCACGCCCCGTAGCCATTCGGCGCAGGGGCCTTTCGCAGACAAACAATAATTTTGGCAGAGCCATAAAGGGCCACCACGGGAGGGGCCGCACCCGCCGCGAAACTTAAAACCATTGATGGAAAGCTCAATTGTCCGCTTATCTCGTGGTGAGTCTCCGCCTCTTGTTATGCCTAGTGTTCCTGGTCAAAAACACATGGCAACAATCAAGCCTTCTTGGCCCAAGGCAGTGACTTTCCGGATTTATCAAATAGCCTTTGTAAAGCCCCAAAAGGGCAGATCAGATCGTGAAACACTGCCTGGTCGTACCTGAGAGTAATAAAGATGGAGGCAAATAGCCAGATCAGCAGGATGGGTAGATTTACTTTCCACACTCTAAGCCCGATTATTCTCACCGCCACACTGACACCTAAAGCGGCCCAAGGCAGGACCCCCGCATCAAGCCACTCGGGGTGCTCATTTTTTTGCAGTTTGAATCTTCTCGCCAATTTTTCAGTGGGGATCATTACGGTATGAATAGGACACATCACACCGCAGTAGACCCTACCAAAACGGGGTGCCAGCAATAGACTGGCCGCAAATAAGGCCAGCCACAACCCTAATTTTCCTTGCCAAACCAAAAACAAAAATAGAAACAAAAACAGCAGCCTGATGGCTGTGATTCGCTTGGATTTTTGCATCACAGATTCCTCCTTGTGTTTTTCCCAATTATAACGCTATAATATGGGAAAAGGAGTTACCTTGGTAACTATCGAGGTGAAATCAATGCCTTTAAACATCGAGCTAATCAAAAAGGCCTCTTTACTGGGCCCCGTGCCCGATGATGCACTAAGAATGCATTTAAGCCGGGGAGATTTCAGGATCGTGAGGCATGAAAGAGGTAGCGTTCTACACCTGGAAGGAGAGCAATGTACCAAGCTTGAGTTGATCCTCACAGGCGAGATTGTGGTCAATCACATTTCTGAGTCGGGGGATTTATTGACTGTCGCTGAATTTCTCAGCGGGGATATTTTGGGCGGCAATATCCTTTTTTCTGAGAACCCTTTTTACCCATGGACGATAGCGACCCGATCCGCCGCAGTGGTTGTGGAAATCCGCAAGGATGTTGTTTTTAGATTATGCGCGGAAAACCCCCTGTTTTTGCAGGGCTTTCTTCAGCATCTCTCCGATCATACCAATATTTTAGGCGATAGAATTAAATATTACGCCAAACAGAGCATCCGCGAAAGTGTGTTAAATTACCTGCGCCAAGAAAAGCAGCGCCAGGGGACTAACATCATCCGACTGACCACCACAAAAAAGGAGCTCGCCGAAAAGTTTGGGGTAGAGCGTACCTCCCTCTCGCGAGAGTTGGCCAAAATGCGAGATGAAGGCCTGATCCTCTTTGATAGGCACACCATCACCCTTTTATGAAGGGCATACCAATAAGTGCCACAACCAAAGGGGGCTTATGCCGGGTCCAAAGCCCCGTGAAGGGGTTTTTTATATTAATCACATTCATCTAAAGGCGCAAACGAAGCCCGATTTTCGCCATCAATCATTGCCACTTTTTCCATTCGCCCCATCAGTGCATAATATGTTCGCCAATCGTCTAGGGACTGCACGGGGATGGCCACACCATTTATACAAAGGTGCTCGTTAATGCTTCCCGGATGTAACGAACAATCATGTTCCTCTGCCCCGCTAACAATGGTGAAGCCTGCCATTACATCGATTTCGACCCCATCGATTGTAAACTCATAAAAATGTCTTGTTTTGTATAAAACGTTCGGATTCGGCGCTGCCAGTTCCCCGTATTGCTGAAGTATCTCTTTAATCCGACCCGCATCGGTTTCCGCCGCCATGATATCTATATCGCCGAATGTGTCTGCCTTCCCTTTTAGGTACAGCAATAATGATCCTCCTACCGCCCAAACGATCTGATTTTCATTCAAGATCCGGCCGATCTTAGTCAGTACGTTAAGTTTTTTATCTACACTCACAGCAACCACCTTCTACCGTCATTATTTGCGCCGGCTCAACACAGACCCCGGCCCACCGCATATTTCAGCGCTTCCGTTTTTATGCTTGCTGCATGGAGCAAGAAATTATAAACTCGGTGCCTTACCACAAACTACCGGGCCTCAACGCTCACGAGACAGCGAAACCTCTTTTCGACACTAGGTGATCCCTTAAGTGATCCGGTATTAATATTTGTAGCGCTTCATAATTTTGTGGGCAAGTTTTTCAAAATATAAAGCGTATCCGATATTTTTATGGCCCTTATATGTTTCATTCCTTCTAAACTCAATGTATTCCTTGAAGTATTCATATTGGGATACTACATGATAGCCGGGTGCACCCTCAAACAGCCAAAGCGGCAAATAGCCCTTAGCGCACAATTCGCCCCATTTGTCATAAAACCCAATCATTTTGCCTTCCTCAGAAATGGTTTGGAAAT
>CAZVDE010000083.1:0-3845 GCA_964626065.1 uncultured Clostridiaceae bacterium
AAATGGTAAAATTTAAGTGCAAATTGGGGTATTTATTGTAAACTCATTTATGCTTTGTGTAAACTCAAACACGGAGGTGACATATTTACAAAGAAAGTCTCGGCAAGATATAGAAGAGGAGGAAATTTTATTGTCTAAGCAAAACGTAATTATTATCGGTGCGGCCGGCAGGGATTTTCACAACTTCAACACTTACTACAGAGACAACGAGAATTACAACGTGGTGGCATTTACCGCAACACAAATCCCCGATATCCACGGCAGAAAATACCCGGCGGAACTGGCTGGCAAACTTTATCCCAACGGCATCCCCATCTACGAACAGAAGGAACTTCCCAAGCTGATAAAGGAGCATGATGTGGATGACTGCGTCCTGTCCTTCAGCGATATCCATTACGAGCAAGCCATGAACCTAAGCGCAATTGTTAATGCGGCAGGTGCCAACTTCGTCCTTTTGGGACCGAAACAGACAATGCTGCGGAGCGAAAAACCGGTTGTTTCCGTCTGCGCCACCAGAACGGGGACAGGCAAAAGCCAAACCTCGCGCAGGGTTGCGGAGCTTCTGATGGGAATGGGCTTAAAAGTCGTTGCCGTACGCCACCCCATGCCCTACGGCGATTTAGCCGCCCAAAAGGTCCAGCGTTTCGCCACGATCGATGATCTGGCCAAACATAAGTGCACGATTGAAGAAATGGAAGAATACGAGCCCCACATTGAACGGGGTAACGTTGTTTACGCCGGCGTCGATTATGAAGCAATTTTAAGAGAGGCAGAAAAGGATCCCCGCGGTTGTGATGTAATCCTGTGGGACGGCGGCAATAACGATTTTCCTTTCTTTAACACAGACCTGATGATCACGGTTGCCGACCCCCACCGGGCGGGCCATGAACTTTTATACTACCCCGGCGAAGTCAACATGCGTATGGCTGATGTAGTCATTATTAATAAGGTTGACAGCGCTGCGCCTGAAAACATCGAGCAGGTACGAAATAATACCAGGCGGGTCAATCCGGCTGCGGTGATCATTGACGCCGCTTCGCCCATCAAAGTGGAAAACCCCGAAATCATCAAGGGCAAAAAGGTACTCATCGTGGAAGACGGGCCCACTCTTACGCACGGTGACATGGCCATGGGCGCGGGAACGTTGGCAGCCCAGAAATATGGTGCGGGAGAAATTGTGGATCCGAGACAGTCTGCGGTCCGCTCACTGGCCGAAACATACAAGCTGTATCCCCATGTTGGTGCCGTTGTCCCGGCCATGGGCTATGGCGCCAAACAGATCGCCGATCTAGAAGCGACGATTGCGGCAATAGACTGCGAAGCGGTCATCGTGGGTACACCCATTGATCTGGCCAGAGTGATCAAGATTGACAAACCCAGCGTCAGGGTTCGTTATGAACTGCAGGAAATAGGCACTCCAAACCTAGAGGAAGTGCTGCGGGCATTTGTTAAAGAGCACAAACTTGGCTAAACGCACAATAGTCCTCAGGCAGCGGGCAGCCGCCCACTGCCTCAGGACCAAGAACACTATCTATTTGGAGGGTGATTATGAAAAACTTGTATTTGAAAGCTGCGGACATAGATTTTAAACTGGAGGACTTGGTTGACAAACCGTGTACCAATAGGATTTTAATGTGCACGCCGGAACATTTCGATGTGACCGAAGCAATCAATAGATTTATGGTCACTCAGAAAGGCGAAGAGGAAGTCATCAACAGAGTCGATCGCGACCTAGCCCAGAAACAATGGAATTATATCAGGGATCTTTACCTATCCCTGGGTTATGAGGTGGAATACGTAAGCGGCCCTTACGGCATGGAAGACGCCGTCTTTTCCGCCAACCAGAGTTTTCCGTTCTTAAATCTAGAGACGGGCGCCAAAGAAGTTGTCATGAGTATTATGAGAAAAGAGAAGCGCAAAAAAGAAGTGGCTTATTTCGAAGCTTGGTATAAAAACGAAGGCTACAAAATCCACCATCTCAAAGATTGCGCCTTCGAAGCAAACGGCGATGCGCTCTGGTTCCCGGGCAAAAACTTGATCATCTCGGGCTACGGCAGCACAACGCACCACCGCACCGATCTGGAGGCGCTAAAACAGCTGGCGCGGATCACGAATATCCCGGTGATTGGTATTCACCTTACCAACGAGGATTATTACCATCTCAACACAACGCTGTGCTTGGTCAGCGAAGACACCTGTCTGGCCTACCCGCCCGGTGTGGGTGAAGAAGGCATGAAGATCCTGCACATGTTTTTCAAGAATGTGATTGAAATTCCAAAGGTCGAAGCCCATCCGCCCCATTTCGCGGGCAATGCTTTTTCACCAGACGGCAGAATTGTGTTAATTCAGCACTCCTGCGAAAAAACAATCGCTGCCCTAAGGGATCTGGGTTACATCGTACTGGGCATCGACACCTCTGAATATATCAAATCGGGCGGTTCAGTTTTCTGCATGAAAATGATGGTTTACTAAATTTAACGGAATTGGGGCTGATTTAGTTGTCTAAGACAGAACAAATCATCAAGCAGACCGAAAATTACAGCGCCAATAATTACCACCCCCTGCCCGTTGTCATCGACAAAGGTGAAGGGGTCTGGGTCTACGATTTAGAGGGCAAACAGTATCTGGATATGCTGTCCGCCTATTCCGCCTTAAGCCACGGCCACAGGCATCCGAAGATTATTCAAGCCCTAGTGGCACAGGCAAATAAGGTTACAATTACCTCCCGGGCCTTTCACAACGAAAAGATGGGCCCCTTTCTACAGAAACTTTGCACTCTGGCGGGGTACGAGAAGGCCTTACCCATGAACACGGGGACGGAAGCGGTGGAAACGGCAATCAAGGCGGCCCGCAAGTGGGGGGAAATGAAGAAGGGCGTGCCCAAAAACAAAGGAGAAATTATTGTCTGCGAGAATAACTTCCACGGCAGGACAGTCACCGTAGTAAGTTTCTCATCGGAAGAGCAGTACCGCAGTGGTTTTGGACCCTACACACCCGGGTTTAAGATTATCCCCTACGGCGATGCGGAAGCGTTGGAAAAAGCGATAACTCCTAACACGGTGGGCTTTCTTTTAGAACCCATCCAAGGCGAAGCGGGAGTGTTAGTGCCGCCTGAAGGCTATCTTGCCGAAGTGAAGCGGATCACCAAAAAGCACAATGTACTCTTAATGTTTGACGAAATCCAAACCGGTCTGGGCCGCACCGGCAAGCTCTTCGCCTACCAGCATGAGGATGCCAAACCGGACATCCTGATCTTAGGCAAGGCACTTGGCGGCGGAGTTTATCCTGTGTCGGCGATCCTCACGGCCAATGATGTGATGGAAGTGTTCACGCCGGGCGATCACGGTTCTACTTTTGGAGGCAACCCGCTGGCATCCGCCGCGGGTGAAGCGGCCCTGCAAGTTTTGCAGGAAGAAAGACTAACGGACAGGGCCCAAGAGATGGGCCAATACTTTATGGCAGGCCTCAAAAAAATCAAAAGCCCAAGGGTGAAAGAGGTACGGGGCAAGGGACTGTTAATCGGTGTAGAAATCAAAGAAGAATACGGTACCGCCCGGCCCTACTGCGAAAAATTGATGATCTTGGGATTGCTCTGCAAGGAAACCCATCACCAGACCATTAGATTCGCTCCCCCTTTGGTTATTGCCAAAGAAGACATCGACTGGGCTTTGGATCGGATCGAACCGGTCTTGAGATAACAACAAACTTGTAATTCTCCTTTCGAGGCAAGGGCACCCCAACCGCACGGTCGGGGTGCCCTGCCCTTTTATCTAATTGCTGAACAGATCCCCTGCTGAAACCTTGAGAATATCTGTGATGTATGGTGTCAACCTAGCCACTCTACG
>CAZVDE010000084.1:0-3769 GCA_964626065.1 uncultured Clostridiaceae bacterium
TGCAGGGGATTGATGTGAGCAGTTCGCAGCAGGCGGCGAACGATGCCATTGCTGCAATTGATGACGCCATAGTGCTGGTGTCCGCCGAACGGTCTAAATTGGGTGCTATGCAGAACCGCTTAGAACATACAATTGCTAACTTGGGTACCGCCGCGGAGAATCTGCAGGCAGCAGAATCTCGCATTAGAGATCTGGATATGGCTGAAGAGATTATGGTCTTAACTAAGAATAACATCTTACAGCAGGCGGCAACCGCCATGCTGGCTCAAGCCAACATGGCGCCCCAAAGCGTCTTACAGCTGCTCAGTTAAGAGAACCTTATAATCTAAGGAACGGCAAAAGAAGCGGGGCTGAAAGGCCCCGTTTTTTGTTTTGCAGACTAAGGAGGGCGATGGCAAGTTCATTAGGGTAGGTAATAATCGGAAGGGACAGCCAGTGTGCAGTAATAATCGCCCTGCTCTTTCGTTTTGAAGATGAGTGAATAGACAAAAGAGGGTTTGGGATCAAGCCCTGCTTGGGCGTAGGTTACATCGGTGATGGTTACGTTTGCCTGTTCTATTGGGGGCAGAGAGCCGAACCAAAAGGGCATTTCCCAGCCCAAATCTAAGAGCTGTTGTTCGGCCCGCGCGCGGTCTTTCGGCAATAGGGACAACCATTTCTCCAGCTGCTCCCGTGCCCTTTTTTCCGCTGCGGTGAATTTTTCTTCGTTGAAAAGAAAAATTTGCCCAAGAGTGTCTGTGGAAGTCTCGGTTGTGGCAATAATGCTGTACCGGCCAGCGGGCAGCGGGGTGGAAGCATCAAGCGAGGTGCTAATTTCCCCACCCGGTTCAAGCACTGCCTCCAAAACCGGGATCGCCCCATCTTGTTCCATATCTTCAAAGGTTCGATGTTCGCTGCGCGGCAGAAGGTAGATCTGTGTTTTTTGGCTCTGTTTTTCCCGATTGACTGCCTTCATAAAGGCGTCTAAACTGCCGCTGCCCGCAGTAAGCACAGGTGAAACCCCCACATTGCCGCCGGGGCCGAAAAACTCCAAATGTGCGGTGTTAGCCCCAAGCCTAATTGTGTTTAAGGGGGCTTGTTCCCAGTCTGCCTCAGATTGGCTAAGGCCAATCCAAAGGGTGCCGCCCGGGTGGTAGTATAGGAGGGGTGAATCCGCCTTTTTAAAGGCTAGGCCCTTGATATCCAGACGTAGAGGGATGGGTGTGGTGGCAATCAAGGGCAGTGCAATTTCGTACTCCGTTTCGTTTGCAGACCGGAACCGGGCTTGGGCCGCACTTGGAATTATCGTTCCGTCCGGCAAGAAAAGATCGTAACTGAGCAGATCAACCGGTAACCAGCCCATCTTTCCCTTGAGTGAAATTTTGAGGGTAGAGTCGAGCAGATCGAAACTCAATGCTTCCATTTCCACTTGGAATTCTTCCGTTTCCACCCGGTCTCCGCGTGTAAACTGTAGTGGCGGTACGGCCGGTTCAGTTGGGCCCGCGCTGAATGTAAGGTAATCTTCTGCATCATAAGCAAAGGAAAGGCGCCAGTTTGATTCCTGCATTGTTTGATCTTGCAATACATACCGCTCCCATTTTACGAGAAATTTGCTTTCCCGATTTTCAAAATCGATAGAACTGGCTCTAATTTGGCCCCTTACTTTCATCTGCTCCTGCATCGGGCCCCAGAGAATGGCGTCTAGGTAGTTGGCGGGGATCTGATCCCATTTGACCGTGATTAGCCCCCACGGGCCCTGTTGGCCGGGCAGGAAATAATCCAAGCCGGCTGTGTAATCCCTGTGTTGTATTTGTTTGCCGATGGGAATCCAACCTGTGCATAGGCCCAAAAAATCTTCTGCCGGGGTGAAAGCATCATAAACAAGATAATCTCTGCCTGCCACCGCCTTGCGGGCCGTTTCCGGTGTTTGGGGCTGCTGTTCAATCATGATGGAGAGCCTAGCGTCAAAGGGGGCGAGGCGAAACAGGCGCCGATGCGGATCAACAACGATTTCCACCGCACCCGGCCTAAGGCTTAGTGTATATTTATTCTCACCCTTTTTAAGCGGGAAGTGTTTTAGGGCTATCTCTTCTTTGTAAACGACCGCGATTTCTAGGGGCAGCTCAGCGGCTTGGCCGCTTACAACCGTTAACTGTACCTTTTTGTCTTCTATGTTGTGGTCTGCCACTCTCAATGCAAGGGGTTTTGCACCGCTGATCCAGTGTTGGAAAAACGCCGTATAATCCCTACCAAAAACCCGAAGGGCAATTTCCGCCGCCATTTCCGGCGTCTTAGGCCCCTTAGGCAGTTGGCTCATGTCTGCCAAGAACTCAAAGACAGGGCCGATTCCTTCCTGCAGGCGCAGGCTTTCCAACATCATGGCCCCTTTATAATAGGGGATGGGTGAATGTTCCCAATAGGCGTATTGATCAATGGCGCGCAGGTTTTCTTCTCTCCTGATGCGTTCCACACCGCGGTTGAGCCGCTCCGTGTAAACATGCCTGCCCAACTTTTCACCTGTCAGCCACAGGGAGGCAAACTCCGTGATCCCCTCACTGAACCACTGGATGCCAATTAATTCCGAAACATTATCTCCCGCATTCTGCCACCACATGTGGCCCAGTTCATGGGTGAGAAGATGATAGAAGTCTTCATGAGCACTGCTGCCCGGCAGATCAATAACAGCGGCGAACTGCTCCAGCCTGTTTGTGGGGATTGTAATCAGCCCGCCGATATAAAATCCGGAAACGGAGCCCTCACTAAAAGCGATATTGATGTTCCGGGGTTCAATGGCGCCTAGACGCATCTCGTAATTATGCACAATCTCATCCGCCAGCCGGGCAATCTTAGGGCCTAAATGGGCGTATTGGGGCGGTGTGAAGATGCGAAAGTCTTTACTGCCTGCGTGGCCTATGACAGTAAAGGGTTCAATCAGGATTGATGCTAGATTGGTATTTTCCCATTTTTGGGCTGTTTTCCCACCTTCAGCACTTGTTTTTCCGGGCCTGCCCGCGGTGGCAATTTGATAACCTTGAGGCACTTTGATCGTGTAGGTTGAATCAACCTCGCCCGGGGCTTTCCGTGTCATATGGGGCAGCCACAGGTCATTGGTGAGCAAAGCGGCACCCTTTTGGGACATAAAACCCGGATCGATGCTGAGAAAAGTACTTTGCGGTTGGCCGCGGTAAGTTAGGGTGAGTTCCAGTGGTTGGTGGCGCTGGCCTTGAGGGATGCGAATAATATTTAACAGCCACAGGCGCCACACCTTGGCAGGTGTGCCGTTTAACAGCGCGGATTCAATGGCGAAATTATCTGCTAAAACAAAGCTAAGATAAGCGCGCGAATTTTTCTCAGGCTTGATACTCAGGGTGGTAGTACAGTCAATTGTTTGTTCCGCCAAAGAAACATCCATAACTAAATCCAACGTTTCTATGTAGTAGGTGCAGATAAAATCATAGGCGCCTAATAGCAGGCGGAAAGGGGGATTGGAGCACAGGTGTTTAGAAGCGGCAAACAATCCGGCACCTGCTATAACCACAACTAACACCAAGATAATTCTCTTTTGTGCCCGGCTGTGCCGCAGATTTTTCATTACACCACTGCCTTTCCGGCCATCGCTTCGGAACTCGGATATGGCCGCTAAAATTGTTAATTAAAGCATAACACATGGGAATGGTTTTCTAAACCATTTTAGCAATTTCACATCTTGCCCCATGTCCGCGAGTATTTAGCGCTCTGCAGCGGCATCATGGGGCAAACGGGCGATGAAACGTTCCGTCAAAGCGAAGAA
>CAZVDE010000085.1:0-3699 GCA_964626065.1 uncultured Clostridiaceae bacterium
GTATCAAATGCTGACTTAAAAACATGTTAAAAACCAAGGGACTTCCCCACCGGGACGTCCCTTTGCTCCTTAACGCCTACTTCAATTCCACTTCTGCGCCAGCTTCTTCCAGCTTGGCCTTGATTTGTTCCGCCTCTTCCTTGGAAACACCTTCCTTGACCGGGCTTGGCGCGTTATCAACCAGTTCTTTCGCCTCGGTGAGACGCAGTGAGGTTAGCTCGCGAACAACTTTGATCACGTTGATTTTCTTCTCGCCAAAGCTTTTGAGGATAACGTCAAAGGAAGTCTGCTCCTCTTCTGCTTCTGCGGCGGCTGCCGGGGCTGCGGCCACGGCAACGGGTGCGGCGGCTGAGACGCCGAATTTTTCTTCCATAGCCTTGACCAGTTCGCTTAATTCCAGAACGGTCATATTCTCAATTGCCTGTAAAATATCTTCTCTTGTCATTTAAAAACCCTCCCTAAGGTTTGCATTATGCACTTGCTTCTTCTTTTTGTTTTCTGACTGCCTCTAAGGCATAGACAAAATTGCGGATATTACCCTGCAGGACATTGACCATACCCGCCAAGGGACCCTGCATTGCCCGGGCCACCATAGACAGCAATACCTCTCTGCTGGGCAGATCGGCTAAATTACCCACACCGGCCGGATCAAGTACCTTGCCTTCCAAAATGCCGCCTTTAATCTCCAAGTTCTTATTCTTTTTGGCGAACTCACTAATGATTTTCGCCGCAACAACCGGGTCTTCGTAACCAAAGGCAAAAGCGGTGGGCCCGCTGAGCAGTGGAATCAAATCATTCATCTCCAACTTCTCGGCCGCGATGATCGTGAGGGTGTTCTTCAATACTTTAAACTCTACCCCGGCCTCCCTCAGTTCTTTACGCAAGGCGGTCATTTCAGCCGCATTCAAACCGCGATAATCAGCAACTACCGCCCCCTGAACTTTTGTAAGCCGTTCTTCAATTTCATTTACAACTGCTACTTTTTCTGGTCTTACCATTCTTTCACCTCCCAGGCCCCTTCGGGATAAATAAAAAGGATCTACCGCGCCGAGCGGAGATCCTTCTAAAAAGCATCATAAAAAAACCTATTCTCCAACCTCGGCAGGCGAAGCCCCTCACAGGTACTTCTTTAAGCGGATTTCTTCGAAGCCATTGCAGAATGCGAGAGCATTCTGCCAGGGCAATTCTTCGAATTGCCGCGCCGGCGGTCTACGGTCATCAATATTTAATTAAGAACGTGCTTAGTATATCACGGGCAGAAACTTTTCGTCAACCCGTTTATTTAACTGCAGCTGTCACAACCTCGGGCGGATTAAGCCGGACCCCCGGGCCCATAGTACTGGATAGATAGATACGGCGCAGATAGGTTCCTTTGGAACTGGCCGGGCGCGCCCTGATAATGGCCGCCATTAAGGCATTGAAGTTGTCCATAAGCTGTTCTGCGGTAAATGAAACTCTGCCGATGGGCACCAAAATACCCGCCTGCCGGTTAACTCGGTATTCCACTTTACCTGCCTTGGAATCTTCGACAGCCTTGCCAACATCCATGGTTACGGTCCCGGTGCGGGGGTTAGGCATAAGCCCGCGGGGCCCTAAGATACGGCCTAGCCGGCCAACTATGCTCATCATATCCGGTGTGGCGATTGCCACATCGAAATCGGTCCAGCCTTCTTGAATCTTTTCGGCCAAATCGTCGTCCCCGACAAAATCGGCACCTGCCTCTTTAGCCTCGTCCGCTTTTTCACCTTTAGCAAAGACTAAAACCCTCACATCTCGCCCTGTGCCGTGGGGTAAAACAACTGTACCCCGCACCTGCTGATCGGCGTGGCGGGGATCAACCCCCAGTTTCATCGCTACTTCAACAGTTTCGTCGAATTTGGCGGTTGCACATTGTTTAACCAGTTCGATGGCCTCGGCCGGAGAATAAAGCTTTTCGCGGTCAACGAGTTTTGCAACTTCCTGATACCGCTTGCCTCGTTTTGCCATAATAATGTCCTCCTTTGTGGTACAGACGGAAAGAATTCCTCCCACTTATTTCCTTCGCTTTTTAAATCGGCTTAATCTTCCACGATAACGCCCATGCTGCGTGCAGTACCCTCCACCATCCGCATGGCGGCCTCGATGCTGCCCGCATTGAGATCGGGCATCTTTTGCTCTGCTATTTCCCTGACTTGAGCCCGCTTAATTTTTCCCACCTTTTCTATGTTGGGAACCCCGGAGCCAAGTTCAAGATTAATCGCTTTTTTGATCAAGATCGATGCCGGCGGAGTTTTGGTCACAAAAGTGAACGTGCGGTCTTCGTAAACGGTAATCACGACAGGAATGATCATTCCCATTTGATTCGCGGTCCGCTCATTAAAGGATTTGCAAAACTCCATGATATTCACAGCGTGCTGCCCTAAAGCCGGTCCTACCGGCGGCGCCGGGTTTGCCTTGCCTGCGGGAACTTGCAGTTTAATTACGGCACTTACCTTTTTTGCCACGGCGCATACACCCCCTTAACATAATGTGGTCATGGCGGATTATTCATCCTCCCACTTAACACTTCTACAGTTTGGCCACTTGGAAAAAATCAAGTTCCACAGGTGTTTCTCTGCCAAACATAGAAATATTCACCTTCAGTTTGCCCCGCTCCACATTTAACTCCACAACAGTGCCCGTGAAGTCGCGGAACGGGCCGGAGACAACTTGCACCGATTCTCCCACGGAGAATTCGGATTTGGGCGCCTCCACCCCCATATCGCGCAGAATAACGTCGACTTCGTGTTTTTCCAAAGGAATTGGTTTTACGCCGCTGCCGACAAAACCGGTTACCCCGGGAGTATTGCGAACCACATACCATGAATCATCAGTGACAATCATTTCAACCATGACGTAACCGGGAAACACTTTGCGCTCCGTAATTTTTCTTTTGCCGTCCTTGTATTCCACTATTTCCTCAACGGGGACAATAACCTGAAAGATCTCCTCTTCCATCCCCATTGATTCTACTCTCTTTTCCAAGTCGGTCTTAACCTTGTTTTCGTAACCGGAGTATGTGTGGACAACATACCAAAATCTATTTTCATTCACCTTATCGCTCATTTAGAAGGGACCGTTTTACCGACCCTTCACCTCCCTAATCGACCTAATAGGTTTAACAACCCAGACACGATCACGTCGACGATGCCGGTGAACGCCGCGACAATAACCATCGTAACCAACACCACAATGGTGTAGGTGATCAGCTCCTGCCGATTCGGCCACGACACTTTGCGCATTTCAAAGCGCACGTCACGTAGATATTTAGTAAATTTATGCCAAAGAGTAGGTTTACCGGGTACGGTTGCCACATTCCTCACATCCTTTTACGCCCTAACGGGTTTCTTTGTGAACGGTATGGGTTTTGCAAGTTTTGCAGTACTTTTGCAGCTCAATGCGATCCGTTGTTGTTCTTCTGTTTTTGTTTGTACGATAATTCCGGTTTTTGCACTGAGTGCATTCTAACGTGATACCGACACGCACCACCGCCACCTCCAGACAGTCCGAAATACCTTTAGAATTTAACACACTTTAAAACCGGTGTCAATACCCCGTCAGCAACAATCTCCCACCATCCGGCGCGGCTAAATTGAAATAGGGGGCACCCCGTCCGTTATTTTAACCAAGAATCTTAGTTACTACACCGGCGCCAACTGTGCGGCCGCCTTCGCGGATGGC
>CAZVDE010000086.1:0-3645 GCA_964626065.1 uncultured Clostridiaceae bacterium
TCCACAAAGATGATCCGGCCTGCTTCAGGTTCCTCTGCAGTTGGATGTTCGTTGAAGTAGTCTACGACAACATCACGGAACATAATGCCCGTATCCGCTACCAAAATACTGTTTTTCAGTGTATCGTAGCCGTCGCCGCCTGCAGCGAGGAAATCATTGGTTGCCACAGTATAGTATTTGCCTGCAGCAATTGCATTCTCGCCAACTTTAACGTTGATTACCCGTCCGCCCGGTAGTGCATCGGGGACGATCTCAAAGGAAATTCCGGAAACCTGCAAAAATCCGCCGTTTTGTGCCGGCCAGAGCCGCACACTGTGTTCTAGGGCATCGATGATATCCATCCCCATCAGCTGTACTACAACTAAAGTGTTGTCAAAGGGCAAGACACTGTAGATATCAGCTACTTTAATATCGCCCGGATGAATACTGGCGCGAATTCCGCCGCCGTTTGTAAGAGCAATGTCCGCATCCGAAGTTTCTCGGATAATATCGGCAACAAGATTACCAAGGTTGGTCTCTTTAGTGCGCACATGTTCACGCTCACCGTTCCAGCTTATCTGGCTGCTGCCCACCACCTGGCCGAGGCGCTGCTGCATTTGTGCATCCCAGCGGTCAATAATGGCTTGGACGCCCGCGTGCTTAGGCACATCCGCCGTTACAGGCAGGAGAAAGCCGTCGTGCTTGACAATTTTGCCTTCTTCCACAATGAGGTGCAAGAATCCGAGGTTATTGGCATATTCGTGAGTTTGCACGATCAATACGCCGTTTTCCTCAACCGCTTGATCCAATTTTGTGTGGCTGTGCCCGCCCACGATTACATCGAGTTCGGGAACGGCCCGGGCCAATTCCAGATCCTTATCATAGCCGATGTGGGATAAGGCAACAAGAATATCAACTTCCGGCCGCACCGTTTTGGCAACCTGCTTGGCAATCTCGATGGGATCGTGGAAAATCAGGCCTTCTACGTTTTTGGGGTGCGTCACGATGGGAGTTTCCTGTGCAACAAGCCCGATAATTCCTACTTTAACACCGTTTACTTCCTGAATCAGCGCACTGTAGCCGGCAAACAGTTTTCCGTTCTCATAAGCAACGTTAGCCGCTAAAGTGGGGAACTGCGCGTCCGCAATGCGTTGTGCCAAAACCTCTTGGCCATAGTTGAACTCATGGTTACCCGGGGTGAAGGCGTCATAGCCCATGGCACCCATGATTTCAATCGAGGGCAATCCTCCAAACAGATTGTCGATGTTAGTGCCATGGATCGAGTCGCCCGCATCCAAGAGCAGTACCTTCTCGGCACCGTACATGGCCCTAATTTCGTCCACCAACGTGGCTAACCTCACACGACCGCCCTGCTCCCTTTCTGCCCCTTCAGGCAAGTGCGATTCAACACGGGAATGAACGTCATTGGTGTGCAAAATAACGATTTCCGCTGCCCAAAGCGGTAAACTTATGGACAGGAGCAACACTAGAACTAGGACAATCGAAATAAAAGTGTTCCTTAACCGGACTCTCAAAAGATCGCCTCCCATAAATTTTGGTATTTATTATACTTCAACATAAAAACACATAAACCTTTTCATTTTCATAGCTTGCGCTTTTTTAGCTTGGAACGTAAAGGATTAAGTCCGCGGCTGCGGAATAGATGTGGTAGGTAAAGTTATCCAATAGCGGAGGTGATTGAATGAGAAAATTAGGCATTGCCCTCACAACACTGCTGCTGCTTGGTGTTTTGGTTTTAATGCTGTTTGGCAGCGGCCTGCTGCCCTTCTCGGCCACCGAGGGGGAAAAACGTACCGTCTGGCGGCCAGAAGACTTTTTCACCAGCTCCCGACAGGAAGAGGCGGACTACACGTTTGCCGCGGTGCCTATACTTAAGGTAAAAAATCCACTGGGGGACATTAGGGTGCAGGGCACGGACGGACAGGAAATCCTGGTCAGCCTCACTAAGAAAACGACTGCGCCCCTAAACAGGCAGGCGGAGGAATTGCTGCACAAAATCACCCTGGAAATAACGGAGGACGAGCAGGGCAAGGAGCTAACGGTAAATATACCCCCCACCGGCGATGGAGAAAAGGCTGAAGCCCATCTTTTCGTAAAGGTTCCCTATGCGACCAAAGTCGATCTGCATGGGGGGTTGGGCAGTATATTTGTCTCAGCCACCCAAGGGCAACTGCGGGTGATCAACGAATCGGGGCCAATCGAGCTCTCCCAACACAGCGGGAATGCCGCCTTAGAAACGTATCTGGGTAACATTCGCATCGGCGGCGCCGATTTGACGGACGAACTGGTGGCAATTACCAAGCTGGGCGATTTATTTGTTGCCGGCCGGCTGGCGGCGAAGAACGTTTTAGAAAGTGAATTGGGTAATCTAACGCTCCTGCTTCCGCCGGATGACGCATATATATTAGAAGGGGAGTTCAGCCAAGGGGATTTTTCAACGACCATACCCTTTAAAGGAGAACATTCGGGAGGTAGGGTTAAAGGCATCATTGGCGAGGGGAAACATCGCGGCTCGATCATTGTCAATTTAAAGCTGGGTTCCTTACGTTTAACAGATGGGAAAGGTGGGGATAAATAGTGCTGCGTCATTCCATTGAATTTTGGTTTGTTTTTACACCGGTAATTTTAACAGCCCTGGCGGTGATTTTAGTGGTCCTGCTGCGCTGGTTCAGCCATAAAGAACGCATGGCGCTAATCCGCCGGGGGCAACCGCTGCCAGACAAACCGACTAAAGAAGAACAGGCGAAAACGCTGCTGGTAATCGGATTGCCGATCAGCTTAATCGGTTTGGGGCTGACGATAGGCCTTTTAACGCTGGGCCTGGGGCCCTGGCTTTTAGCGGGCCTACTGCCCCTATTCGCGGGGTTGGCGCTGATTTTGACCGCTTTGGTGCTTAAGCCGCCCAAGGAAAAGAAGGAAAAAGCCGAAGCGGTACCGTGGCCCGAAACGGAAGCAGCGCCGGCGGAAGAGCCGCTGCCCGAATGGGATCAAGACGAAGAAAAAGAAGAATAAAGGGGCAAAAAGCACATCATCCCGGGAAATCCCGGGATGATTTTTTTCTCCTATTTTTCACTTGCTAAGCGAGAAACATCAACCGCATCGCGGGCTGCCAATAAAACAGCCACTTCGCCGCTGAATTGCGGATCCCCCACTATGGTAAAATCAAGGCCTTTTTTTTGCGCCTCGAGAACCAAGGGCATGGCCGCGACCCGCACATCCTGATGAATCACCAGCTCTATGCCGCGTGGGTCCCGCAGAGCCTCAGTCATTATCCGCAGCCCTTCTTTAGTTCGGATTTGATCAAAGGTAACCGCTTCAATCACCCGTTCCCGAAAAAAACCGAGAAACCTCCGTTTTTCGTCCGGCCGCAGCTGGGGCGTGCCGTGGACACCCGCGAAAATCGTTTTTTCCAGCTCATCGCCTTTCTTAAACCGATTGGACAATCCCTTCCCCCCATACGAAAAACACCCAAACGAGTGGGTGCCTGCCTTACATAAGATGGTGCCGGGGGAGGGACTCGAACCCTCACGGGCGATTAGCCCAACGGATTTTAAGTCCGTAGCGTCTACCATTCCGCCACCCCGGCCAACCATTCAAAAAACATTATAGACCATTTGGATTCCCTCGTCAATAAGAAGCTTCATG
>CAZVDE010000087.1:0-3533 GCA_964626065.1 uncultured Clostridiaceae bacterium
CTTTTCATCTTTCCTGCCCCCTCGTTTGTTAGCTTGGCTGCCGGGTTGAAAACAAAAAAACGCCTCCTGTATAACAGGGGCGAATTTTATTGTTCGCGGTACCACCTTGTCTTCGTTGGAAGATGCCACAACCTCAGTAAGCAACCATCATTGCTTCTCCATAATATAACGGGTGGACTCCGTCACAGCCTACTTGGGTTGACGCCGATGCCCCCCCTTTCGGTGTGCAGCTCTCAAGATGTATTCACGAAGCCCGCCCCCTGCTTTTTCTCACCAGCCAAAAGCCTCTCTGAAAGGGTATGCTGCATCGCTACTAGTTCTTGGTCTCAGCCTTTTCATATTTTTTCTAGTTTAAAACATTTAGCATCAGCTGTCAAGCATCAATTTTCCTAGGCTAACAGTGCCCGATCCTGGGAAAACTCCGCGCCGCTGGCCTGAGTGAATCTCTGCAGAAGATACTCAACGGTCAACCTTCGCTTTTCCTCACCCGCAATATCAAGCGCAATGGCGCCGGCATGCATCATGATCAGGCGATCTCCGTACTTAATGGCATCATGCATATTATGTGTGACCATTAACGCAGTCAGTCCGTTGTCTTTAATCATTCTGTCCGTTAATTCCAGTACCTGAACCGCTGTGCGGGGATCGAGGGCGGCGGTGTGCTCATCAAGAAGCAGCAGTTTGGGCTGTTTTAATACTGCCATTAAAAGGGTGAGCGCCTGGCGCTGTCCACCCGAAAGTAGGCCCGCCTCGGTGCCCATACGCTCTTCGAGGCCTAAACCGAGGCCCTTTAAGGATCGCCGGAAAAACTCCCGTTCCTTCCCACCTTTAATGCCCCGCCTAAGCCCGCGCCTAACCCCTCTGCGGTTAGCTAAAGCCAGGTTCTCGGCAATACTCATCTTAGCGGAAGTTCCCTGCATCGGATCTTGAAAAACACGGCCCAAAAATTCGGCCCTTTTGTGTTCCGGATATGTGCCCATATCCTGTTCATCCACAACGATTGAACCGCTATCCACCTCATACGTACCGCAAATGCAGTTTAAAAGCGTGGACTTGCCTGACCCGTTGCCTCCAATGACAGTCACATAATCGCCTCGGCGCAAATGGAGATGGAGGTCGCGCAGGGCTGTTTTTTCATTCACCGTTCCCCGATTAAACGTTTTCTCTATTCCCTTGATGGACAGCATTACGAAACCACCCCGCTTCTTTTTTGCAGCGGCCTGAGATATGATTTGAAAACGGGCAGCGCTAAGGCGGCCGCCACCGTAATTGCAGTGAATAGTTTTAGGTCCTGGGCGGGCATACCCATCTCCAATACTAAAGCAATAATAATGCGGTAGGTAATCGCGCCCAAAACGAGTGCGATCAGCCTCTGTAAAAAGGTATTTTTGCCAAACAACACCTCACCTATGATCACAGAAGCAAGGCCGATTACAATAGAACCGGTACCCATCTGCACATCCGCATAGGCCTGCTGTTGAGCGATTAAAGCCCCGCTCAAGGCCACCAGCCCGTTGCTGATCATCAAGCCCAACACAATCATTTTATTAGTATCAATCCCCTGGGCCCGTGACATTTGGGGATTATCACCCGTGGCCCGCAGGGCAAACCCGATTTCGGTGCCAAAGAACCAGTACAGCACAATAATAACTCCGGTAACACTGAGCGCTGCCAGGGCGATGATGGGCACCGTTCTGGAAATAGGCGAATTACTGAGCAAATCAAGTTCACCCAAAACTGAGGTGTTAAACAATGTATAAACGGTATCCATACGCAGCAGCGATAAATTGGCCTTGCCCATAATACGCAGATTAATGGAATAAAGCCCGATCATGGTCAAAATACCGGAAAGGAGAGCCGGAATTTTCAAACGGGTGTGCATTACACCCGTTACAAGACCCGCAATCGCGCCCCCACAAACTGCAAGCAGCGTGGCCGCATAAGGGTCTAAACCTGAATAAATACCCCTAGCGGCAATGGCGGCACCCATGGCGATTGTCCCCTCCACAGTTAAATCAGCTATATTTAGAATGCGATACGTCATATAGACCCCCATTGTCATCAAAGCCCACAATAAGCCCAGCATAATCGCACCCAGAATAATTTGCAGCATAGCATTCACTTCTTCCCTAATGGTCTAGTTGTTATCGCCCCAGCGCACATACTGTTCCAGCTCGGCGGGGATCTCTAACCCGATTTCCGCGGCCACCGCTCCGTTAATAAAATATTCAAATCCGGACGCCCCTTCAATGGGCATAACGGCCGGCTCTTCACCCTGCAGCACCCTGACTGCCATTAGGCCGGTTTGATAACCTAAATCACGATAGTTGATGGCTAAAGTGGCCACCCCTCCGGCCTCGGCCATCCCCGCTTCACCCGGGATAACGGGGGTTTTAGAGCGAGATGTTACCCCATGCACAATCGGCATGGCAGAAGCCAGGATGTTGTCGGTAGGAATATAAATCGCATCCACCCGTCTGGCTATGGATTGTGCCGCCTGCTGCACCTCATTGGAATTAGAAACGGTCACCTCCACATATTCTAAGCCCAGCTTTTCAATTGTTTCTTTGGCTAGCCGTGCCTGTAAAACCGAATTATCCTCACTGGATGTATACAAAACCCCAATTGTCCGTAGGTGGGGAACGAGACTGGTAATTAGCCCGATCTGCTCCCGGACCGGGTTCAGATCAGATGTTCCGCTCACATTCCCGCCGGGCCGTTCGTTAGAGTCCACCAGCCTAGCCACTACATAATCGGTAATCGCCGTGCCTAAAATAGGAATTTCGGCTGTTTTACCCGCGATGGACTGGGCGGCAGGTGTGGCGATAGCTAGGATTAGATCAACCTTTTTGCCAACAAAGCGATCGCCGATGGTGGATAAATTAGAGGCATCGCCTTGCGCGTTTTGATAGTCAATCAGAACAGTCTCGCCTTCTTTGTATCCGCTGTCCGCCAGCGCAGCCAAAAACCCTTCTCGAGCCGCATCTAAGGCTTGATGTTCCACGTATTGGATAATTCCGATCACGGGCATCCGGTCCGCGGCCGAAGCGCAGCCGCCCCGGGTGAATAATACTAAGAATAATCCCACATACAACACGATACTTGATAACCGACGTTTTTTTACCATTCTGATTCCTCCCTGCAATTCCCATTTAATATGAAAAGCCCGCCCCCCATAACAGGGGCGAGCCATTTATCTCGCGGTACCACCTTGTTTTCGCTGCAGTCCTGCGGCAGCCTCAGCAAGCGACCATCATCGCTTCTCCGCTTTAACGGTGGGATTCCGGCACAGCCTACAGGGCCCGCCCAGTGGGCAAACCGTTCAGTGCGCTGCTATCGAAAGGAATTCACAGTTTCACGCCCCACTTCTTTCTCACCGCACAGAAGCTCTCTGAAGGGCCCTTACAGCTGCTACTAGTTTTCGGTCACTGCATTTTTATATTGCATTCAGTATATGCGAAGCGGTTTTCCTTGTCAAGTTATCTTTTTATCAAGTCTTTTCGTAATTATCTCTCAGAAAATCTACTTTCTGT
>CAZVDE010000088.1:0-3525 GCA_964626065.1 uncultured Clostridiaceae bacterium
AATGCCCAGGCTGAACCAAATAAGCCAGACATTGACCGCCGTTTCATAATAGACCTCTTCCGTTCCTATTTCGGGAAAAGGAATGGGGTCTATTGCGATCCCCGATTTTAAAGCTAAACCGCGTATATTTAAGAGATGAATTACGGGGATGCCCCTTTCCAAATATTCAAAGATTAAACCCCGTTCCGGATGTTCCGTCTGTAGGGGCATTTGGGTGACCAAACCGTTGGGAAATTTCAAAGAAGCGTTAGTGTTTCCCATATTAGGCACCGCCCCACCGATGTTTACAAAACAATCCGGTGGCCGGTTCCCATTGTGCTCTGCATATAGGGCTAAACGAGTCACAATGCTAGCCTCATTGTTTTCCGGGAAAAGAAACTGCGCACCGCTTGCCCGGGCAATGTTGGTCATAACTTGAATCGAATCGGGAAAATAAGTGCCCCCACCTCGATCATAGTCGCCCCCTAGGGATATTACCGCAATGCTATAAGGCAATACTCCTTCTTGACGCAAGGTTTTCAACATCTCAGGAAAGGTATATTCAGGCAGGTTGGCCCCGTACATGGAAGAACCAACCGAGTAAAAGAGCAGGGGTTCCAACTGCATTACTTCACAAGCGGCCAGGGTTGCGATGATCAAGCCGGGAAACGACCCACTGGCTCCGATCGCTACCGTGTCCCCCTTGGTTAGACCCGCCTGATCGAAAAGGCGAACCATCAGAGCGGCAAAAGCGGGGCTGGTTCCGGTCCTTTTAGCTTCCAAATTTCCGGAAGAAGTTGTAATGGTGGTAAACATTTCGCCAATCAACCCCGTTTGATTCGGGTCTTCATCTTGATTGATGGGAAGGCCATGCTTGATCTTGGCATCTTTGATGCTGCTTAATGCCCGCTCCATAAGCCGGGCGGCCTCCAACTGCTCCGCATAACGCGGGTGGGGCACTTCAATAATAGTCTTATGCACGCTAAACAGGCCTAAAAGGCCCAAGCATAACGCCAAAATCAGCCATCCTTTAGCGATAGTCGGTTTAAGCCACGGACGCATATTCACACCTCATCAAAAAATAGCCAGCATAACTAATTTGACCGCCAGCGTCACGATCAACACCGCCAGCACTGTGTTCACAATCCCCTGCTTAAGCATGTCATTGGCAATTAAACCCGGGATAATAAAACCAATTGCCCGCAAATCCTGCAAACCGGGCAGAAATTTGAAACTGCCTAAATTCAAAAGCCAGCCCACTGTAAAACTAACTAAAATAGTAACCAAAAATCGACGCCGGCTGAACAAGATCATGTGGTTGCTGATTAGGCGAACCAATACGCAACTTACCAACGCCACAACAAGGGTAGCTGCGATGCGAAATGGTTGATCACCATAAACGGCCAAATAGCCCGGGACAATCAAACCACCCGCGGATAATCCCACTATTTCCGTAAATATGAAACTAAAAACCAGGCCTATGCCTATCCCTTCCAGTATCATTAGCCAGTTCCCCGTTTCCACTAATATAATCGGTTAGCTCCTGTCCAAACCCCTTCACGTTGCCATAGGCAAATAATACCGCACCATTTTTATAACGCTGTAAAATATCGTCGATTAACTGTTCAGCAGATGTTCGTTTGCCCACCTTGTATATCGGCTGCACAAAACCACCCTTCTTTAGGCGGCGCCCGGTCACGGGCCGAAGATCGCCTGTTAACCACAGGCTGTCCAGGGGCAGCTGTTGGGCAATTTGCACAAGTTCCTTCACTCTGTAACTGCGATCGGCCCGGTTGTGCAGCAGGCCTACTGTGGGCAGCGCACGGATAGATGGAGAATTTCCCGCCTGCGAACTCCATTTTTCCCAGACTAATAAAGTAGAAGTGAGATCATTTGCCGCTAGGGCGTTGACGAAAAAGAGATTAGTTCCGCCGCGGTGCAGGATATAAATCCGGGTTGCCCCTAAATCCGGCGCGGCCTTTTTCATCCCCTGCCAAGCAACACTGTGAGGTATCTGCAGCAAATCCGCCACTTCTAGGGCACAAGCGATGTTTTCTCTAAACATTAGATAGGGAAACTCAGCCAAGCGTTCGGAAGAAACATCATGCACATCCGCTAAAACGGCGGAAGTAGCGATCTTAGCGGCCTCTTGCCGGAAAAACTCATAAAACTGCGCCTCGCCCACAATCAGGTGGGCCGATTTGGGAATGCCACGGGCCAAAACGGATGCAACCTCCGCTTCGCTTTCGCCCATCTCGTCTTGATGATCCTGTCGAACATTGGTGATTACACCAATCGTGGATTGTAATATTCTCTTTTCGGCAACCCACTGCATTTCGGGGTTTAGGGCCATACATTCAATCACTAACGCATCTGCACCACGCAGCGCCGCCTCTTTGACGATTTTAATTTGTTCAGCAATAGACGGAGATTTCCTCCTTGCCAGGGGGCTTTCGGTGCCGTCTGCCTGAATCAGCACAGCCGCTGTCCCCGTTGTCTTAGCAATCGTCTTATAGCCCGCCTGGCGCAAAATACCCGCGATTAAGCGTGTCGTTGTTGATTTGCCCCTTGTGCCGTTAACGTGGATTCGAATGGGGATTTTTCTTCTGCGCCGATGGTGGACTGCATTTTCAACCAGGCCCAGCACAAGTACTAATAAAGTTAAGACCCAAATAGTTACCATAAAATTCACCTCAGCCGTTAACGCGCTCTCATGCTTTTCATTTCTGTCATTGAGCCCGAATCCCTGTCACCAAACATAGCCATTCCGACTTGAGGCCACCCGGGCGGAACAAAAGGGCGCCCTTTCAGGCGCCTCAGTCAAGTCAGGATCTGCAAACGGCCCACAGCCGTAATCATTTCTTGTCCGGTATAAATGGCAGCAGTAGACTCGCCAATTTAGGTATGGTCATTGTCTGCAAATAAACTTTTCCCGGGCCTTTAACAACAGTATCAAACAGGCCTTCCCCGCCAAAAAGCATCTTCTTAGCACCTTTGATCATTTGGATATCCATTTCGCAGGTAGCATCCATAACGGCCACAACACCTGTATCACACACGATTTTTTCTCCGGCGGCCAGATCGTATTCATGGCAGTATCCGTCCACTTCTAAAAAGACAACCCCGGGGCCGGTTAAACGCTGCATAATAAACCCTTCGCCGCCAAAGAAGCCCGCCCCAAATTTCTTCTGGAAATGGACCGATAAATCCACGCCCTTGGTCGCGCAAAGAAAGGCCGATTTCTGGCAGACGATGCTTTCACCGGCAGCGAGTTCGCGCACGATGATGCTGCCGGGAAATGAAGATGAAAAAGCTATCTCCCCTGCACCCTGAGCGGTATAGGTACTGAGAAACATGCTCTCTCCCATAAACATCCTACCCAGGCTTTTACCAATGCCCCCCTCGGCTTTAACGTCGGTGACGATGGGCCCCCTAGACCAGGTGCGCCCCCCTGCTTGCGAAATTATACTTTCTCCCGCTTCCAGCCCAATGATCACCGCTGGCAGTGTTCCGCCCTGAATGGAATATTGCATTTAGTAACCTCCT
>CAZVDE010000089.1:0-3457 GCA_964626065.1 uncultured Clostridiaceae bacterium
TCCCAGTTAAAATCTGCAATCAGTTCCTCACTATAAGATGGGGCGCCGGGGCGGCCTGCATAAACAATCTCCCCAAAAATACTTTCCCCCAACCGATTAAATGCGGCTAATTTGTAGCGGTAATAAAGGTTCACATCCGGAACAGTGTGAATAAAGGTGCTGATATTGGGTAGCGTAATACGTTGCCAGTTAAATTCTGACCATGTTTCTCCATCTTCGCTTGTGGAAAACTCCAAATAGTAACCATCAACTATTCCGTAAGGTGCAGTATCCCAAATTACATAAAAGCCCAAAAAAACAGGTATAACTCTTAAACCGCTAGGAACATCAGGACTTTCAACAGGGTCCGGATGTTCTTTTCTTTTTTCTTTTTCAAGTTCTTCTGCCAAATAAGGCAATTCATCATCAAGCACATTATTAACAACCCTGCGTATTTCTTGGAACTGCAGTTCTGCCTGCGGATCAGTTGCTCTGCCGACTTGCCGTATTTTCACATTACACATCCTCCCCGTAGGTATTGACTGTTGTATGAACCAAGCCGATGGCGTATAGGACAAATTCGTTTTCCGTATTATCAACAAGCGTCAGCTTGCAGAACTTACCGAGTTCTCTAAAGATTCGTTTAAATAAGTTTACGTTCAAAGCCCCTTTTTCTACTATTAAATTCAAAGATGGATCATCTTCTGCTTGCACTTGGATAGAAAAATTCCCGCCAAAACTTTGATAAGAAACCATAACTTCATGAAAAATTTTCCTTGTCACAATTGAGTTGGGGGTAACAATAGATTCTAGGTAGAGTTTAACGGGATTGCCCATGTCTGTTGCCCCATTAAACGTACAAATGTAATTAGGTATTCCGACATACAACTCACCCTCTAAGGAACAATAGACACAATGTGCTTTAATTGGTTGCCAGCGGACAAAAGAACCGAGTTTCTCCTCGAATACCAAAAGCGCATTGTTCCCGCTGCCGCTTATTTCCACATCATGATAGGAGAGGATATATCTTTTGTTTTTATTATCAAAAGTTGCAACACACTTAGAAGGATCGGGAATATTTTTTATCACATCAACAATTTTGTCCTCAGCTAGATTTGCTATAATTTCGGTTCCAGGTATAACATCAACACCATAATTCAACATTGCCGGACTGATTGAATAAATTCCGCCGCGGCCAAGATAAGTTAAAGCGTTTGTTGTCTGACAAATAGTTCTGTGACTTACTGCGCCATCTGTGATCGGCAACTTCATCCAAATCGCATCGTTGTCTGGATCAATGCCTCTCCAGATATAAGCTGCCCGCTGGAAAAAAACCACAACAGCATCCATGAATGTAGCAAGTCCGATAATCGGGCCTTCATCTGTTGAAGGGTACATAACAGAAGAACCTTTAATATAACCGGGCAAGTTAGGCTCGCTGTAAAAAAGCGCAGCACGATTTGAAGGATCTCCGGCGTAAAATGCACGCATACTTTTAGGATGCCTTGTTGCAAGTTCGCAACGTCTTACTGCGGGCAAATGATTGCTAACAGAAAAAAATCTGCCTTTAGGTTGAAAACCCTTAAACTGTTCCGCATCAATAAAAGTCGTTTTTGTAAGATCATTTGTTTCAAAAACAGGAAGGAATGAACCTGTTCCTGCCCTTGTACGCCACAGCGTCTTCCCGACTACTTCAAGCCCCATAAAATCCTTCAACTCATCTGCCGGATTTTGGGGAATATTTGTCCATTTCAAAATTTTTTCTACCTGAGTAATATTTATTTCAGCAATACCAAAAGGCCCAAGGGACCCTCCCCCCTCCAGTTCAAACGTAACAGCAACCTTATATTTTCCTTGTGCCAATGGGACTGCATCTTCCGGGGCCTCACTTGAATCGAAGTCAATAACACTTAGTGTAGGTACAAGTGGGTCTTGAATTTGGGTACAGCTAATACCATCATAGACCAGCAAATTTGAACCAGACAAAAAATAAAGCTTGTCGTTAAATGAAAAATAATCGATGAAGTCTTTTCCGTCTTTTAGACTGTAAACGTTTTTTCGGGTTCCATCGGGGGCAATTTCATAAAGCACACTATTCATAACAGCCATCAATTGAACATAACCACTTTTCCTAGGCCACTCCAATAGTTGCGTAACATTGGCCCCATAAGAAGCATTTATGGCGGAAAGGCCATTACGTTTTTTTGCCCCACCACGAATCGAAATATCAAGATTATCCGCCTTGGCGAGTTCATTGGGCTGCAAGTGACCGATTCCCCTATCAGTTATCCAGCCTCCGGTAAAGTCAGCCATGATTGTTGCCTCTCTGGCCATTACCTGATCACCTCAATCTTCTTCGGGACACGCCTGCGCCTTAACATCTGAAATACGTTTGCCACATCTCTCTCAAAAACTTCGTAATAACCAACCTTCTCTTTGGGTTCGCCAGACGTAGCCTCTATAACAAAACGCCGAAGGTATTCTACTAAAGAACCGTGATAGGCTTCGTGAATGTTGGGTTCATCTTCCAGATTTTCTAGTTTATCAGCGAGCTTTCTAGCATGAATGACGTAACTACCGGAATCCTTAAATATTATTCTGTCACCCATTATGACATAATTACTGTAGGCATTGCCTTCTGAATCCACAATAACAAAGAGGTGAACTAAGTCTTTGGGCAGTAAATATATTTCATCAGCTAAAGCATTGTTCACAGTAATTTCACCGTAAAGCAAACCCATGTCTCCGATTTTACGCATAGCCTCATTGATACCTAGTAAGGCCATGTCCGTCTCGATTGATTTGCCAACATAGACTTCTGCGGAACGACGAATTTCTGCACCCGTCATGATTCACACCCCCTTAGACACCTCTGTCCCTAATACGTTTGATAATATTATAAGCCTTTAAACTCTCTTCCTTGAATTGCTCTAACAGTCTATGGCCATCTTGACTGGTGTCATCTTCTATGATTTTCCAAATTCCTCTTGTGTAGAATATAAGTGCAGGTTTAAACAAAGGGTGAATATCAATGCTATCATTCAGACTTTTTATTTCATTGGCCATTCTGCGGATCACAACATTAAAAACCCCTAGTTCGCCAAAATGGATTGATGTTCCTCTTGATGTCCAATTATCATAGGCTTTACCGTCTAACGTTACGGATACTACAGCAGTAGTGTTTTCGGGAAGTTGATCCCAACCTCCATCACCCGGACTTAACTCAATCTCATCGTAACATAAAACTAAATCTCCGATTAACGCCAGACATTCGTTAATAATCAAAACAACCTTTTCCGAATCTACGGTTGTGCTTAAATAAAGTTCCAGGTGTTCCTTTATATCATTTCCGGTCATATCACAACCTCCCATTCAAGCCTGACATAATCTTTTTCTTTCCATCTTTCCGGAAGAGGTTCATCAGATAAAATTACCCCAAACTTCAACATCTCTATTTTATCGGAGGGCAAAATGTCTA
>CAZVDE010000090.1:0-3394 GCA_964626065.1 uncultured Clostridiaceae bacterium
GCCTTCCAGGTCTTCGGTTTCGTCAGTACCAATGAAATCTCCAGCCAGAGGGCGGGCGATTATGTAGGGGAAATCATCCTAACAGTGTCTAAATAAACGCAGACTGAAGAATAGAATTTAGAAATTGTGCTGGGGCGTGCTGCTTTGGGCACGCCCTCTGCCTGTCCTTTTCTTCTTGATGTGAGCATAAGCGATGATCGTGGGCTTAGAACGCCAGATACTGTGTATAACGCTTCTGATGTGTCCTCAGCGGTTGACAGGTGGTGAGAGGGCGGCATGGGTAGGCTCAGCACCTTTGAGGAAATAGGCGTTACACGGTATAATAATAAGCGATGTTCCGAATGGACGTGGAAAATTGAAGGTTGAATTTGAGTAACAGACAATGGGTCCGTTACTTTTTTAATTCCGGGCTAGGTTGTCCGGTGTCGGCTTTGTTTTAGGGAGGAATGTGTGATAAATAGCCAGAAGATTGGGAACAGTGTCGAGAAATTCAGCGTTGAAAGGGGAGGATTCAAATGCTTGAATTGAAGAACTTGACAAAGGTCTTCGGCAGCCGCTCGGAGGGGACGGTTGCTGTAGATAATGTAAACTTGAAAGTGAACAAAGGGGAATTTGTGGTGCTGATCGGGCCTTCCGGCTGCGGTAAGACCACAACGTTGAAAATGATTAATCGTTTGGTGGAGCCAACATCCGGTGATATCTTAATTAACGGTGAATCTACCAATGAAGTTAACCATGTGCAGCTGCGCAGGGAGATTGGCTATGTAATCCAGAGTATTGGGCTTTTCCCTCACTTAACGATTGCAGCTAATGTGGAGATCGTGCCTAAATTGAAAAAATGGGATAAAGAACGCAGGCGGGCTCGCACCTATGAGTTATTGAAGATGGTGGGCCTGGATCCGGAAGTTTATGCCAATCGCTATCCGTCCGAATTAAGCGGCGGCGAACAACAGCGCATCGGAGTACTGCGTGCCCTAGCGGTAGAACCGGATTTGATCTTAATGGACGAACCTTTCGGCGCTTTAGATCCCATTACAAGGGAACAACTGCAGGTCGAAATAAAACAACTGCAGCGGGATCTGAATAAGACGATAGTCTTTGTGACCCATGACATGGATGAAGCGCTGCAGCTGGCCGATACGGTAGTGCTCATGAAAGATGGGCAGATCGTGCAGCAAGCATCTCCGGCCGAGATGATTGCCCATCCCGCTAATGATTTTGTGCGGGAGTTTATTGGCGAAGAGCGCCTATCGGATAAGCCCGACAGCACACCGGTGGCCAAGATCATGGCCGCCAACCCACTTGTTGTCAAGCTCGCGGATGATCTGCCAAGTGTGCGGCGGGCAATGGAGGCAGAACAAACAAATATTGCGGTTGTCATTAACAAGCCGGGGGCAGTTGTGGGCCTCGTATCCAAACAGGCGATTCAAAAGGCGCTGGAGGAGAAAAACAAAAAATTATTGGATCTGGTTGCGGACGCATCGCCCGCAACGATCAGGCGCAGCACTTCGGTCAAGGACGCGGCAGCTGTTTTAGCCAACGGCAGCCGAATTCTCTGTGTTGTGGACCGGCACGGCCGCCCCGTGGGCCTTGTTAACAGGCGCACACTATTGAACGGACTTGTGGATATGTGGGAAGAAAGTGCCTAATTCGAGGTGCTTAATTTTAGGAGTGACATAAATGGTTAAATTTTTTCAGTTGTTAGTAGAAAGGCAATCAGAAGTGCTGTGGGCCCTGCAGGAGCATCTATGGCTCGTTTTCGTTCCGGTGGCTTTGGCAACACTGGTTTCGGTACCCTTGGGGATCTTGGCAACACGCTTTCGCAGATTGGAATTTGTCGTCATGGGCGTTGCCAACGTACTGCAGACCGTGCCCAGTTTGGCCCTTTTGGCCTTGATGATCCCCTTGGGGTTTGGCATCGGTAATAAACCAGCCATGATTGCCCTGTTTTTATATGCCCTACTGCCCATTTTGCGCAACACCTATTTGGGTATCAAGAGTGTGGATGATGGGACGAAAGAAGCGGCAACCGGCATGGGCATGACCTATTTGCAGCGGCTGTATATGGTGGAACTGCCCATTGCAGTCTCGGTGATCATTGGTGGGATCCGCACCGCAACCGTGATTATTATCGGTACTGCTACCCTTGCCGCCTTGATTGGCGGGGGCGGTTTAGGCAGTTTTATCGTTTCCGGCTTGGGCATGGTGCGGGACGAAATGATCCTATTGGGTGCCATCCCCGCGGCACTGCTCGCTATTTTAGTTGATTTTTTATTTGGCAAGCTTGAACATGTAATGACACCCCGCGGCCTCAGGCTGGCGAGGGAAGAATAGATAATTTGAGGAGCTGTTTTAAAAGAATGCGAAGACTAATGATAGCTGCCCTAGTGGTACTGCTGCTGGCAGCGCCAACTGTAACGGCCCGGACAGAGAGACTCACCATTTTGTCCACAAACTTTTCCGAAGTGCATATCCTGGGCGAAGCGGTCAAGATCTTGCTGCAAGAAAACCTGGGCGTTGAAGTTGAGCACATCAAAGATTTTTCCGCCCAGTTATTACTGCATAATGCTATGCTGGCCGGTGATGCGGATGCGGCCATTTATCATACCGGAACCCAGTTTACCGGTGTTTTGGGCATGGAAGTGACTGACGAATGGAAAGACCGGGAGAAGGTGTTTGCCTACGTTAACGAACAGTACAACGAGCGTTTTGAGACAACTTGGCTCAAGCCCTTCGGTTTTAACAGCACCTATGCCATTACGGTGCGCAAGGAACTTGCCGAGGAGCATAATCTAAAAACAATGTCCGATTTGCAGGGGCTTTCCGAAACCATGACCCTTGGAATGGATGCGGTTTTCAGGGATCGTCCGGGCGACGGCTACGAGGCCATGAACGAAATGTACGGCCTTAAATGGGGCAGGCCGCTGAGCATGGATTATGGCTTGATTTATCGGGCCACCGCCACGGGTGATGTGGATGCGGCGGTTGCTTACGCTACAGATGGGCGCATACCGGCCATGGACTTAGTTGCGCTAGAAGACGATTTGGGCTTTTTCCCGCCCTACGACTGCAGTTTAGTGGTGAAAAACGAGATCCTGGAAAAATACCCGGAAATTGAAGAAATCTTAATGCCGCTCTTTGGCAATCTTGATGATGAGACAATGGCTTATTATAACCAGCTGGTCGATGTGGAGCAGATGGACTTTCGAGAAGTTGCACGCATCTTGGTTAACGATTTTATAAAATAAATATGGTGTGAAATAATGCGGCCGCCGCCCTATTGTTGGGAGGCGGTTTTTTTGTTTGGAATAGTTGGGAGGTAAAGCGTCCCGTAAGGGAGAAGACAATATTCATATAATAAACCAATTGTGTCAATTGGCAAACGCAGGTGAAA
>CAZVDE010000091.1:0-3386 GCA_964626065.1 uncultured Clostridiaceae bacterium
CTTCTCACCAATATATCTTATTTTGCCAACCGAAAAAGGGGCCCTGCTAAATTAGGGCCCCCTCTTAACTTGCCACGCTTTTTCGGTGCATTTGATAGGCCCTATTCAGCAGGAAAACTGAAACTGTATAAACGGGTAGGGTCACAACCCTGGAGATCAACCGAGTGGGCAGAAGGATGAAAAAGCCTGCCCCATACAAGATTGTCAGCCAAAGGGTATTCAAGAACACACCGGCTATTAAATCCGTTATCAAAACCGCTGCACCGACCTGCCACAGGCTGAGCGCCTTGCGCCGGCCGTGCAGAAGCAAACCGGGCAAAAATCCGGTTAGAGCGGCGCTCACTGCAAAACCGGGAAAAAAAGGGCCGCCAAAGGGATTGATCAAATAGCCGATCAGATCGGATGCAAACCCGGCAACCAGGCCCGCCCAGGGCCCGAAAAGAATCCCGGCCAAAATCAGGGGCACCTCGCCCAACGTTATGCGCAGGCCCACAAACCCCAACAGCGGAATACCCAACCCGAAAATGCGGGTCAGCACTATAGAAACTGCGGTTAGCAAGCCGACGTTGGCCGCTTGCCGCGCGGAAAACTGCATGGATTTACCTCCTAGCTGCCGGCAACCGCTAATTTTTCAACTATCAGGGATGGAGCACCCACATTACCACCCATGCCCGGGCTTCCGAATTCCAAATCGGAACCGACTATTTCCACATCCTCCAACAAGTCGAAGAAATTGCCCGCAATCGTGATCTGATCAACCGGCCTAATTATTTTGCCGTTTTCAACCAAATAGCCATAGGCTCCCAAAGAGAAATCGCCCGACACCGGATTGGCCCCGGAGTGAGCCCCCTGCACACTAATGATAATCAAACCGTCACCCAGTTCCGTTATCAATTCTTGATAGTCCGCATCACCGGGCTTGATGTAAAAATTGGAGGGTGAAATACCCACGGGGGACTTAAAGGAGGCCCTAGCCGCATTGCCCGTGGACTGGACACCGTCTTTTTGCGCTGTTTTCAAATTGTGCAGATAGGTTTTTAGCTGTCCCGCCTCTAAGACGTTTTTGGTCCTGGTGGGTACCCCTTCCGCATCGAAAGGTGAAGAGGCAGCACCGTTCTCCAGGAGGGGATCGTCAACAAGCGTTACATGGGGACCGGCTATTTGCTCCCCAAGCCTGCCCGCTAAAAGGGAAAGGCCCTTCTGCACCGCTTCCGCTGAAAATACCGAAGCAAAAGTGCTCAAAAACGTCCTAACCACATCGTAGCGGAGCAGCACGCGGTATTCACCTGATTTCACCGTCTCCGCGTTGAGCAAAGATACCGCTTCAGCCACGGCATCATCAGCCAACTGATGTGCATTAAACTTGGACCAGTCATTGCTGAAGCGCATCCGGCTTCCCGTTTTCACCTGTTCGTCCTCTCGTACAACGGCGGAGACCAAACCATAGGCGCCATTTTGGCTAAACGACTGTTCCAGGCCCAAGGTGTTAGCAATATATGTCTCGCCTTCCCGATAGCCCATCGCGGCCCAATTAACCATAGAAACCCTTTCATCAGCGGCGAAGGCTTCTTTTTCCAAGTCTTTAGCAAATTCAATTTTTGTCTTGGGTGTCACCTCTGCCAATTCCTCGTTATAAGCGTGGACCTCGGGATAGCTGTCCGCACCCGCAAAAAGGACGATCTCATCATCCGAATCGATAACTTCGGCATTTGCCCGGACACCTTCCACTAACAGTTGAATCGAATCCGCCGCCAATGTCTCCGCGTAGGCATAACCGATTTTCCCGGCGAACCTAGCCCTGAAACCTACGCCCTGGCCAACACTGAGAGTGTAATCATCAACCTCTTTTTGAAAAACGCGGATCGATAAATCCTTGGAGCGCACAACATAGATTTCCATATCTTCCAAACCCGCAGCTGCTCCGGCTTGGAATACCCGTTCCTTAAATTCACGCACGTCCATTATTCTGCCCCCTTCCGTCCACCCACCGTGATTTCCCTGACACGAATGGTAGGTTGGCCCACATCAGTAGGAATAGAGCCGCTTAAGGAGCCGCACATCCCCTGCCCGGTGGCTAGGTTAGAGCCTACCATGTCGATCTTTTGCAGCACATCTGAACCCCTGCCGATCAGCGTAGCGCCGCGCACAGGTTTTTCAATTTTTCCGTTGCGCACAATGTAGCCCTCAGATACTGCAAAGTTAAACTCCCCTGTTGCCGGATTGACTGAGCCCCCGCCCATGTGCTTAGCAAAAAGAGCATACTCCGTATTGCTGATAATGTCTTCTTTGCTCGAATCGCCTGCACAGATGAACGTATTAGTCATGCGCGATGTGGGCGCAAATTTATAAGACTGGCGGCGGGAGTTACCCGTGGGTTCCATCTGCATGCGCCTGCCATTTAGCCTGTCAATCATATAACCTTTGAGTACTCCGTTTTCAATCAGGACATTGCGCCTAGTTTTATAACCCTCATCATCGATGTTTTGTGAGCCCCAGGCATTGGGAATGGAACCATCATCAACGGCTGTTACCAGCTCACTGGCCACTGTTTCGCCCAGTTTTCCGCTGAACACCGACGCACCCTTGGCCACACTGGTGGCTTCCAAGCTGTGGCCGCATGCTTCATGGAAGATAACACCGCCAAATTCATTGTCAATAATCACCGGATACTTCCCGCTGGGCGCATAATCCGCATTCACCATCGTAACCGCACTGCGGGCAGCATCTCGTGCATATTCCTCTACATCAATATGGTCAAACAATTCAAAGCCCATGTGGCGTCCCGGCCCCCTGAAACCGGATTGTTTTTCATTGCCCTTGGAAGCAACCGCATTAATGGCTATTCTAGTGCGGGTGCGCCGATCTTCCACCATCAGGCCTTCCGAATTCGCAATGAACACATTTTGATCCCAATCCAAATAGTTGATGGCCACCTGGCTGATCTGTTCGTGGTAGCCCGACGCGGCCAGATGGGCCCTCTTCATCACGTCAACCTTCTCCTGCTGGCCGACAGCCTGCGGTTTAAGGCGCACGGGATGAGTTTTCTGCACGCAAAGCCTAGCCAGGACAATGCTTTTAACTTTGGCCGCTCCGGTTAGGGCCGCCGCCGCTTCCAAAGCCACTTTCATAAGATTTTCCCTGGCCGCATCGTTGGTATAGGCATAAACACTGCGCAAACCCTGATAAATGCGGATACCCACACCGTAATCCCGGCCCGTCACACCCTGTTCCACTTTACCGTCGAGCATTAAAAGCGCGGTGTTATAAGTATCCTCCATGAAAACTTCGGCGAAATCGCCCCCGGTGGATAGTGCGGCCAATAGTACGTCCGTCACAATTCTTTCATTGAGCAAAACAAAACCTCCCTTTGTTCTATGTTATAATTA
>CAZVDE010000092.1:0-3256 GCA_964626065.1 uncultured Clostridiaceae bacterium
TGTTTTTTCGTTGAAAGCCCCCAAATACCCTAAACAAGCGGCGTAACACATCGTTTCACCGTATTCTCGGCCTTAAGGCTGAGATATAAACATACCCAAGTCTGTTATCCTTTGCCTCCGGGCATGGTACAATAAGGTTAACCTTTGGAGGATTACACTTTTAAAGCGATAAATAATATAAGATGGCGGCTAGCATGCCTCTGTTTGAAGGGGGAAAAACATGAGACGGATACGCGGATCACTCATCCTGATTTTATTTGGCGTTGCTTATCTTCTCTACAATCTCAACATCATCGGTTTTAGTCCATGGAGCCTTTTATGGCCCGCTCTTCTTATTTGGTTGGCCACAAGTCAGTTGCTTCAAACGAGCAAGGACGATCCGGAGGACTCCTGGGAAATTGCCCTTTGGCTTGCATTACTCGCTTTAGGGATTTACCTGCTTTTACCCAAATTGGGCATTATGGTGCCGAAGATACCCTGGGCGATCGTCTGGCCATTAGTTCTTATTGCAATTGGAATGCTTAAGCTGTTTTCAGGCAAACCTGATTTCATTCGGTTTGGATACACTTCATCGGATGGCACTGAATTTCGCAAGGGGTATCGAGCCTCTCTGATCGGGGAAATCAATCGGGGACCCGGCAGCTGGGCCTTAGATGATGTCAAACTGCATCAGTCCATTGGCTCTGTGAACCTTGATCTTACACAAGCAATAATCCCCGATCGGGAGGTGGAATTGGACGTCTCCGGTTTAATCGGTGATGTGAATATTTACCTTCCTCCCGGTTTGGCCTTCCATGCCGACTGCCAAATTAGTCTTGGTGAGATTACAGTTTTAGAGTACAACGAATCCGGTTCTCATCGAAGAATTGAGATGCAGAGCCCAAACTACGAAACCGCCACCCAAAAGGTGAAGATTAGAGTTCGCTGGAGAATCGGAGATGTTAATGTCCGCCAAATCCGCTAATGAGGTGAGTAAATGTGGTTCATTCGCTGGAGATGGGCATTTTATCATCTCCTCAGTGCAATTGCATCAATCGTTGCCTTCGGCATTCTTTTCATCCTATTATTTCCGGATCAGATCATTTTTTCGGACAACTTCGCGGTAACGCTGGCCGTGTGTGGCGTAGCCATTGTCTGCTCTGCACTGGGAGCAATCTTAGGCTCCTTCTATTCCGGAAAGGAAATCCGGGGGGAACTGGCAGAAATAGGACTGGGCGCAAAGAACTTAGCCTACGGTAATCTAGATTATCGCCTGGACTTTCGGGGAAACTCCGAATTCGACAATATAATCGTGGCCTTTAACGAAATGGCCGCAAGGCTCGAGTCGCAAGTAGGCGCCTTGCAGAAATTAGCGGAGGAAAATGAGCAGTTACTGCAGGAGACAAAAATTAGCGCCATCTCCGAAGAACGCCAGCGCCTGGCCCGTGACCTCCACGATGCGGTTAGCCAGCAGCTTTTTGCGATCTCCATGATGGCGGCCTCCGCCTCTAAAATCGCCGATAGTCAACCAAGAAAAGCAGCCAGTCTAGTTAGGGAGATCTCCGAATCAGCCACGAGGGCCCAATCGGAAATGCGCGCCCTACTACTGCAATTAAGGCCCTTAACCCTGCAAAATGAAAGCCTAGCGCAAGCCTTACGCTCTTTGGCGGCCGAATTGGAAAGTAAGCAGACGGTAAAATGCGTGGTTGATCTGGACAATATTGATCTGCCTAAAAACATTGAAAATCAACTCTATCGTATTGCGCAGGAGGGCTTGTCTAACGTACTGCGACACGCGCAAGCAAGCCAAGTACAAATTTCGTTGAAGGTATCCCAATCGGGCCGGCGCACAATCCTAATCATAGAGGATAATGGGAAAGGGTTCACACCGAGTGAAATACCGCAATCATCCCTGGGCAACCGTTCCATCAAAGAACGGGCAACATTGCTTGGGGGAACGGCCCAATGGTTGTCAGTGCCGGGCAAAGGAACAAAGCTGGAAGTACGAATCCCTATTTCAACAGAAACGGATTTCGGGGAGGAATAACAAAGTGGAAAAGATTCGAGTACTTGTTGTCGATGACCACGAAATGGTAAGGCGGGGCATTTGTTCTTACCTTGAAACGGAAGATGATTTGGAGATCGTAGGCCAAGCAAATAGCGGAAGAAAAGCGGTTGAAATGGCCCGGCGACTCGAGCCCGACGTGATTTTAATGGATCTAATTATGGAAGACGGTACCGGTATTGAGGCGTCCGAACAGATCAAAGCATCTCAGCCCGATGTGCAAATTATTATTTTGACCAGTTTTATCGATGAAAAACTTGTTTTTCCCGCGCTGGAAGCCGGCGCGTTAAGTTACCTACTTAAAACTTCGCGGGCAGAAGAAATAGTAGATGCAATCCGCCTTGCTGTTAAGCGAGAGGCGGTCATCGAACCGAAAGTAGCCACGAAAATGCTTACTAGAATTCGCGAAGGATCCGAACAGCTTCCGCACAATGCACTTACCGCAAGGGAAATGGAAGTGCTGAAACTCATTAGTGAGGGAAAAACAAACCAGGAGATCGCCGACGATCTTTTTATCGGAATCAAAACGGTGAAAACTCATGTCAGCAATATACTCGGTAAGTTGGGAGTGGAGGACCGCACCCAGGCGGCAATCTACGCCCTTCGAAACAAACTTGTCTAGACCCGGGGTTTGCCCTCCGTGATTTCCCTGGGATAATCCAAATACCGCAGAAGGGCAATGGCATTTTTTGTTGTGGCAGGCCCTTCTTTTAATTTGTAATCAAATTCCAACCCCAAAGCACCTACCCTTTCGCTGAAATGTACACTGCGGTAGTTTTCCCGCAGTAAGTCGGCTAGTTCCAAGTCGTGTGTTGCCACAAAAACCAGGGCATTGCGAGCAACCAAATAGCGCAATACCTGCTGCGCGGCGAAGATTCTTTCCTCGGAGTTTGTCCCCCGAAACATTTCATCGAAAATAGCCACAGTCGTGATCTGCGGTTCAAGTGACACTAATATCCTTTTGACGCTCAAGGCTTCTTCCAAGTAATAACTTTTTCCCTCCACCACGTTATCTGTTCTCCCGATACAAGTCAGCAGTTGCACCGGAACTGCCTCATATTCCGCGGCCAGGCAGGTGGCAATTGATTGGGCCAGCAGAATATTAAGGCCCACGGTACGTAAAAACGTTGATTTTCCCGACATATTGGAGCCAGTAACGAGAATGCCGCGTTCTTGAACACTAACGGAATTTGGGACGGGATCGCTAATAAG
>CAZVDE010000093.1:0-3189 GCA_964626065.1 uncultured Clostridiaceae bacterium
GCATCAACCGGAATCAGCCAGCTTCGTCCCGCCTTGTAGGCTCCGGGAATTCTATGCTTGGAACATAAGGCCCGAACTCTTCTCTCGGAGATGTTCCATTTTTCTGCCGCTTGCTTTACGGTTAAAAACATACGATGCCCCCCCATCCTGAATATTATACCACATTATCGGAAGGATATGATTATAGACGGAATAAAGCAACGCATAATAACGGAATAATGCCTTTGTAAGCAGCACAAATTGCTCCTGTAGTATTGAACTGTTTATCTTATACGATAAAAACCTCGAAATGGTTTAAGCTGCCCCGTAGTTCTTCCGAAGTTGTTCAAGGACAACTTTGTTGATGCAGCACCTTGGCTTTGCTGACTCGCCTGCCGGCATTAAGCCTGTTTTCCGCCGCGAAATCCGCTTCCACTTCCATCAAGTGGTGGAAGGGCTATTCACACGATCGCTGTAGGCAGACAGAAAAAAGATACGAGGCCGTGCCTAAAACAATTTTCACTAATACGGTACCAACCCAAAAAAGGATAAATTTAAAATGAAACTATGGAAAACAGTAGCGGGGCGGGTACGGTGAAATCAGGTTTCTTTGTCGGTTAAAGTTTTTCAACTGTGGAGCATGAAAAAATCACCGGATCACTCCCGGCCTTTTTTCCCAATCTTTCAATTCGGGAGTCCAAGTTCCCGCCCAATCTTTAAGCTCTTTATGTTCGGGGTGATTTGGATCTTTGTAAGCCTCTAAAAAGTAAATAAAGCCGGGTATTCCACCCACATCCTCAGGCGGTGTTTTTCCTTCTGCATGCAGTAAATAGGGAGATTCGCCGTCATATTTTTCATACACCTTAACTAATTTAATCTTGTGCTCCCAGTTATCCCCGTAATCATAAGTGTAGAACATTTCTTTATATTTAAGAAGATAATCTTCCAATCTTTGGTCTTTAAGTAAAGTTGCGGTAGGATCATGATTTACATCTTCCTCATACGGAACCAGCCTATGAATGGGCCGCAGACTGTGTTCTGCATAGATGCTAAAATCATACAAATGGAAGCTGTTCCAGCTAAATACCGATTGAATAACATTGTGAAGAGTAAAAAAGTCAATCGAAGCGGGTACGATCAGGCTTCGTTTTACTTCATAAATCTCCAGATCTAACGTAACTAAAAGTTCAAAGGCCCGATAAGCGAAGATCTGCTCGGAAGTTAATTCGCGTAAAGCCTTGGCAAATTCTTCAGCGGGTACATGGTAATCCTTGCTGCCGGGCAGGGTTGACAACCTATGGTTAACATGGGCGGTGAGGGTTTCCGGCGGCATGTGATCTCCCTGTTCGAGGATACCGCTAATATGGATGGCGCATTCAAATGCCGCCCTGCCAACTCGAGAGGCAGCGGATCTATTCCTGTTTTGGGTAAATTTTAGTTCTCCCGCTAAGCGGAAGTATTGATCGATGGCAGCCGCACTGAAATTAAAGTTCTGCAAAGTCTTCCGGATTGCGTTCATACACATTTCTTCAAACTTATTGAAGTCTTCTTTTTTAAAAGGATAGATTGCAACAACAAATTGGGTGGCATTGTTTACAAGGACCAACAAATTATCGGAACCTCGATCATATACATTAGTCCAATTTGCAGTCCACAAAAATAGAGGGTTCAAATCCTTCTCACTGGGATGTAGATTTAGCTTAACTTGATCTTTAAGTTTCTTGGTCAAAGCAATTTCCATAAACTGTCTCCTTCCTGAAAGCACGTTCGTACTGTTATTCCAAAAAAGCTCTACTTTTGACAATTTGCACAGCAAGTTAGTTCTAGCCGCGCATACAAAAGACTTTGTTTTTTTGCCGCTGCCCAATTAGCGGTGGAAATTGAAGTGGCGGTACCCGGCCCGATCCTCGTTGCCCCAACGGGCCTGTATATGCAGGGTATTGATGGGAAAGGCCTTTAAGCTCTGCGTGAGTACCTGCTTTCTCCTTTAAATACCTCCCGCAGATGCCAGTTGACAAATTCTTGTTTGGGAAGGTAATCAGGACTTTGGGGTGCCCTTAGATTTGCGTTGTGAAAACGTAATAACCATTCGTCAAAGCCGCTTGTTCCGTGAGCTTGCTGCGAGACTTTGAAAACAAATTGTTCCCCTTGCGCTGCCGTATCAAGGGCAAAAGCGCCGCTATCAAAGAGTTTGTGGTGCAGCGAACAAAGGGCAAGGCCGTTTTGCTCATGGTCGGGGCCTTGAAATTGATGCCATTTAATATGCGCCGCTTCTAAAGCCACCGGCACCAAGCCTACCCTGACGTCAAAGCCGCACACAGCACAGCGGTATTCATATGCCTGAAGAACCTTTTGGCGGAAATGGGGATCCCTAGGGGACCTTTTTATTGTTTCTTGTGACAATCCCTCATCATCCGGATCTAAATTAAGACCCGTAGCTGAAACAATATCTTCATGTAAAGAAGGAGGGAAGTTTTTATTCAAAAGGAATGTAGCGATAGTTCGCGCCAGGGCAGGGTTACTCCTGAGCAAAGTATAATCTGCTTGGGGAAATCCTCCGGCCACATCATTTTTTTGCAGAAATCGCTCAGTAAAACTTGTAGGTTGGTTTGGAAAATAGGTCCAAAGCCCATCATTTCTTAAATACTGAAAGGGGTAAATGGGTGAAGTGTCACGGGGGGGACCGAATTCGCGCAACAGGTCTCCCACTTCTGCTTTGATTTTGGAGTACGGAAGCCAGCGTTGGCCTTGTTGTAATTTTGCGAGGGCGTAAAGAATTAGAAGGGGCTTGTGCGGCGCCCGCTGATCACCTCGGGTCCAGACCTTGATTTTCGAAAAGCGATCCAGTAGATTCTGCTCGGACACGGATATCACCCCTTCCGGATCTATGTTTGAACTTGATGGTGTATTTCTCTGCAGAAGGAGCCAAATCCTGCCAATGCTAAAGGGATGGTTAGTTTACGGCCTGTTATCGGCAGTTTTGTGCGCAGCACCTGCCCCACCGCCTCAGCTGATGTTTTATTAGCTAGCGCGGTGGTTCTTTATCTATAAGCAGTACACCGATGCCAATTAAAGGAACCTTGCAATTTTTCGAGGAGGTTTAATAACAATGAACCGCACTATACATCGAACTTACGAATAAATTGGAGCCCATCTTACAATTCCGGACATGATGAGCTAGTACTACGGGATAAAAAACAACCATAATAT
>CAZVDE010000094.1:0-3166 GCA_964626065.1 uncultured Clostridiaceae bacterium
CCTCCCAGTGTATCCTGTCCCGCACTAAAAACATGCAGAAACATTTATCAAAGGCGGGAATTTCAGCTCTGTTCAACGCGGTCTTGGTGAAAATAGACTCTTGAACTTTGCTGCACGCTGTGCGGTTCTACCGTAAGCGCATAATCCTCGCCCCGGATAATCGATTTCACATATTCAATGGGAATATTATTTTGGGCATAGGCTACCCGTTCCGCTTCAAAGACAGCGGGGTTTTCCAAGCAGTCTAACACTGCCGCCGTTTTCTGATCCGCAACCCGGGCTCTGAAAACGTCGTGGGCCATCACCGGTTCATAATTAAATTTGCGCAGCGCTTTATAAACGGATAATTCCACATCACGCCGCGTTAAACCGGGAATTATGGTGCAGGGAAGGTATGATGTAATAAGTGCAATCGGATCGTCTTCAATAAAGCGGATGCGTTTGATTAGATACACTTGATCTTCCGTTTTTAACTCCAAGGCCCTTAAGACCCGCAAAGGAGGCGTAATCGTTTCGAAACGCAAAATATCGGCCCGCGTTTTGAAACCATGGCTTTCTATCGCTTCGGTCAGGCTTAACAGCACCCGCCCATCCCTCCGGATTCGATCTTTGGAAGTGAAGGTTCCCTTGCCCTGAACGCTGTACAAAAACCCCTGCTGCGTCAACTCCATAATCGCCCTGCGCACCGTGCCTCGGCTCACCCGAAACCGTTCCATTAATTCTTTTTCCGAAGGAATCAGGGTTCCGGCAGGCTCGTTTTTATATTCGTCTACCAGAGCCCGCATTATTCGAGAATACAAAGGGCTAAGATCAGGTTCATTCAACACAATGTCTGCTCCTATCTCTGTTCAGTTCATCGCGGTTCGCCGCAGATGTATATACGTCTAGTCGTGTATACATTTAGACGTCTTAGGAGCAATACCTTCTTCGAAATAAAATATTTTGCCGTTTAACGCAAATTGTAAAATGCAGCGATACCTGGCGAGCAAAAGCGGATTTCAACCGCATTAATCGTTGAAATCCGCTGGTTAACACGTCTGTTGCCTATTACCTTGCTTATTTGTTAATCAAGAGCTCAATATACTTCTCAATAATGGCCGGTTTTTTTGCCTCAACATCCTTGACATCCCAGTAGAAATATTCCATTTCTTCCAAGGGAATCATGCCTTTCGGCAGTTCCACACCTGTGCGGAGCGGCCTGTTTAAGACACTGGCTAACGCTTCCTGGGCATCGACTGAGGTGAGAAAATCAATGAACTTTTCTGCATTCTCCGGGTTTGGGCAATTAGAAATCTTGGTTGCCACATTAGCCCCGACCATAACACCTTCCTCGGGATAAACGACTCTAACGGGTGCACCGTCCGCAACCCAAGTCAAAGCGGGAATTTCCCAAGTTAGGCCCACCGGGTATTCGCCTTCCGCGACACTGCGGTGCACAACACCGGAGCTGCTGGCAATTTTACCGTCGAGATTGCTGAGAAACTCATCAATATATTCCCAGGCTCCCGCATGCAATAAGTCTTGGCGATCGCCCATGGCATACAGCATATTCACTACTGTTGCAAAAGCGGAGGAAGAAGAAGTTGCATCGCCGTGCGCTATTTTGCCCTTCAGTTCGGGCTGCAGCAGATCGCGATAACCGTTAAGTTCCACTCCGAGATCGTTGACCAACGCTTCATGGACTAACAATACGTGCAGGTCGCAGCTGATGTGGGTATAAACCCCATCCATGTTTTCGAACCCGGGCGCCATATACTGATCATTAGCGGAAACATAGGTGTCAAATAGATGGGCGATGGGCTGCAGGACAGCCGGATTACTTCCCCAGAAAACGTCAGCATAGGGATTGTGCTGTTCAACTTCTACCCGTTTGACCAATTCACCCGTTCCGGCCGTAATAACCTCTACCGTGATCCCGGTCTGTTTTTCAAACATAGGAATCAACAGGCCTACCAATTCTTCTGCCGCCGGGGTATAAACAACCACTCTACCTCCCGCGTAGACAGGCACAGCCGCCATAACAAGCACTGCCGCAATTAATAAGATTGAAATACGCTTTTTCAAATTCACCACTCCCATGTCTTTAAGATGGACTTGCCCTAATCAGGATCTGCTTTTTGCGCCTGCCCCCTCCTGTTTGGCCCATTTCCCATCTCCGCCCATAGCTAATTATTTCACAAATTGGTGGAAAAAAATGAGTCTCGGCCATCTTATCGCCAACAAACGGCTTTGTTTCCTATTAATAAAAAGCTGCGGCTTTTAGATCTTTGCACAAATAATGGGGCATCGATTGCAACATTCCCTTGATTTCTACTGCATCTTCAGCTGAGCCGCAGCTTAACTTGGACGAACGGGGTCTTGGTGAAGATAAACTCTCGAATCCCGGCTTGAACTGTGGGGTTCCACCATTAGAGCGTAGTCTTCCCCCCGAATAACCGTTTCAACATATTCAATGGGTACATTATTCTGGGCGTAAGCCACTCGTTCCGCTGCAAAGACAGCGGGGTTTTCTAAACAATTTAAGAGTGCCGCCGTTTCTTGATCCGCAATTCGGGCCCTAAAAATGTCCCTGGCCATCACGGGCTCGCGGTGGAATTTTCGCAAAGCCTGATACACGGAGCGCTCCACATCTTGGCGTGTCAAATTAGGAATAGCTTTATAAGGAAGATATGATGTGACCAACGCGATGGGATCGTCTTCAATGAAACGTATTCGCCGGATGAGATAGACTCGCTCATTTTCCTCTAATTCTAAAGCCCTGAGTACCTTCAACCCCGGTACCAACGTCTCAAAGCGCAAAATTTCGGCCCGCGTTTTATAACCATGCTGCTCGATTTCTTCGGTTAGGCTCAGCAGCAGCCGGCCTTCCCTTCGAATCCGAGTCTGAGATGTAAAAGTCCCTTTGCCTTGAACGCGATAGAGAAACCCTTGCGAAGTCAGTTCCATAATTGCCCGGCGGACGGTCCCCCTACTTACCCGAAAGCGTTCCATTAACTCTTTTTCCGAGGGAATTAAAGTATCGGCGGGCTGATCCCTATACTCAGCGGTTAGCGTCCGCATTATCTGGGAATATAAAGGGGTCAAAGTAGGTTCGTTTAACACAACAATTTCTCCTATCTCCATTCCCAAACATGATCTAAACGTCTAGTCGTATATACATTTAGAT
>CAZVDE010000095.1:0-3133 GCA_964626065.1 uncultured Clostridiaceae bacterium
ATAATGTATTGGCGCAGGCCCACAAACTCTTTATCCGCCCCGGTTAACACAATTAATCCTCCTTTGCAATATTGGTTAAATCCTATATAGCTATCTACTACATAAATATGGGAAAGCCCTCTTCTTTTTACAAACAGGATGATCGGAGCGGATGTGGAAATAGTCAATAAAGAAGGGGGAATGGTTTATGGTGCGCAGTCGGGGCAGAATGCCTACAATTGCTTTGGGTACGATCTTGTTCATGCTTTTTCTCTGCTTGCCTTTCAGTTTTGCGGAAGCGGCGACGGAACGGGTTGTTGTCTTAGATTTCCTATCCATTAACGAGCAGGGTGATTATATTGATGTGTTGGGCTTGAAGCTCGGTGATTTGGTCAATTTGTCCCGAGTGATGGCCCAAGGCTTTTCCTCACGGCTGGTGCAGTACGGTGAATTCAAAGTCCAGGATTCTGTTTCGCTGCGAAGTGAGATTGAAGCACTCAATTTTTCGCACGAAGATTCGGCCTGGAAGCGGGCGGGTGCTTTGCTGGAAAGGGATCTGGCGGATCAGGTGATCACGGGCTCCATAACACTTCTGCAAAACACGGTGGTGTTGGGCGCCCAACGTTTTCAAATTATAGATGGCGAACCGGCTCTGGTAGGATCATCAATGGCCACCGCGCCTAAAGTGGCTGATGCGACCACTGCCATCGATACACTGCTGGCTAGTCTTTTCCCCAGCGATGTGCAGGTGATTGAACGGGCGGTAGAACAAATTTTTATCGTCCCGGCCCAGCTCCATCTCAATTTGGGGCAGTCCAAACAAATCACGGTCTATGCCCTAGATGCTTTAGGTAGGCCGGTGGCGAATCCTCAGTTTTTGTATTTTTCCGGCGATGAGGCCAAAGTCCGGGTGGACGAAAAAGGCGTTGTTACCGGTTTGCAGCCCGGCACGTCCACCGTTTCGGTGCGGGCTATCAGCCGCACCTCCCGATCGGGCTCACCGGCAACCACTAATGTGACTGTTGTGCCGCCTACGTTTGGCATTCGTGTGGGTACCGTATTCACTCAGCGTGAAAAACTGGCGCGTTTTCCCGTTCGATTGGGGCTGCGCATGACCCCAATGGTGGAGCAGAGCAAATCTAAGACAGCGGCGCCTGCGCCCACGGCCGTTCCCATCACACCGGAGGCGACCAATCCTTTGTCTTTAATTGCCTCTTACTTCGGTTCTATGCTCACAAATGGTTTAGTCACTATCGATTTTGATTTCGATCCCACCCGGGAACTCCTTGTAGCCTTCAGCGGTGTTCAGCGTTCTAGTGGCGGCTACATCAGCACCGGCGTAGGTTATGTTTCGCCTATGGATAATATTGAGGCGGAAAAAGGGTTTGTGCTGCGCTTTACGGTGGGGACCCAGTTCCGAACGGGGAGCAGGCTGGCCTTGCCGGCAGAAGCGGTCGTTGATGCCATCTTCCCCACTTCGTCTTTGTTCAGCCCTTCATTTAGAATCGGAATAAACGTTGGCTTCGATCTATTCCCCTAAAAACCCCCTGCCGCAAAAACCTCACCTTCCAAGGTGGGGTTTTTTAACAGGATTTCGCGGAGTTAGCGAGAATAGTTCTAAATAACTAAAGGAAGAAGTTGGAGGAGGCAACCATGGCTAGCTGGAAAATGTCAATTCGCGCCAAACTGACACTAGCGTTTTTCTTTTTGATTCTGATGGCCGTGATCACAACCGGGTTTAGTATTAACGGTATTTTAAGGACCAAACGGGGAGGAACGGAGATCCAGTTCGCGGAACAGATCCACTCTTCGCTGGTTGAAAGAGAAGTGGAACACGTACGCTGGGCGCTTAATCTGCAGGAACATCTCATTGTTGAATCGGCGGAAAACTTTAGCATTGAACTGGATCCCACCGAATGCAATTTGGGGAAGTGGCTGGCCGGCGAGGGGCTGCAAGAATTACTGGCGAGTTTTCCCCACTTAGAACAGGGGTTTGCCGAATTGGATGCACCCCATCAAGCGCTGCACCGCTCCGCCCGGGATATTAGGGAACTCTTGGAGGCGGGCTTTACGGAAAAAGCGGAAGAAATATACCGCGGTGTGACAGAGCCTAGTTTGAATGCTATTGCGCACTTATTGGCTGAAAACAGAGAATTGATACGCGGCCAGATTGCCCGTACCGAAGCGGAAATTGAACAAAAGTCCGCCAATCTATTGCGGCAAAATGTAATCTTTTTGGCGGTGGCCATTGTCTTAAGCGTCCTAGCCGCCTCTTTAGTCACTAAGGCCATTACCGGCCCTCTGCATGTTTTAAGCGGGGCAGTGGCGAAAATCGGGGCGGGTGATCTGGGGACAGGCTGGACAATCCGTTCCAGAGATGAAATAGGGGCTTTGTCAGCCTCAGTGCAAAAAATGCTGGAGGGGCTGCGCAGCCTGGTATTGGGTATCCAGCAGACGAGCGGAGATGTAAACATTTTATCCACCGGCCTTTCCAGTGCCTCAGTGCAAACAGGCGCCGCGGTGCACGAAGTGGCCAGTGCCTCCAATCAATTTGCCAGTACCTCTGTACATATGGCTGAAAACGCCGGAACAATGAGGAAGAACACAGAGTTTGCCATTGAAGAGCTGGAAAAAGGCTTAAGTCTCTTAAGAACGGCAATCAAGGATGTGGGCAGCGCTAGGGGCGATGTGGATGATTTAGCGGGCGCAGTTGACGGTTTGGCCGGACATCTTCAGCAGATCAGCGGCATTGTTGATGCTATCACGGATATCAGTGAACAGACCAATTTACTCGCGCTGAATGCGGCTATTGAAGCGGCCCGGGCCGGGGAAGAGGGGCGGGGTTTTGCAGTAGTCGCCGCGGAAGTTCGCAAATTGGCAGAAGAAACACATAACGCTTCAGGTGAAATTGCCGCTTTGATTCAGCAAATTCTTAAAGAAACGCGAGAAACGATAGATCGTATGAAAATGGCCGGAAAAAGCGTTGATCAGGTGGAAGGCCGCATCAATCAGACCGGTGAGACGTTCGCCGAAATCGGAAACGTATTCCGCAATGTGGTGGAGCAGGTAAACGAAATAACCAGTGCGGCGGAGGATGTTGGCCTAGGCAGCGAAGAGATTGCCGCCTCCACGGAGGAGCAGTCCGCAGTAGTCA
>CAZVDE010000096.1:0-3068 GCA_964626065.1 uncultured Clostridiaceae bacterium
CGCTAAAATGGCGAGGTAGGTGGATGTTATGCGCGCTGAGCAAATAGTGTACTGGTTGGAAAAAAGAAAGCGAACAAGGACCGGGTACCCCATAGGCACCATCGCCTATTACGGGCCCGATGCAGATCGTGCCAGCAAGGTGGTAGCCGCGGTTTTAAAGACGGAAGAAGCGGAAGAAGCGGAACGGACGAAGAAATGGTTTGCTGAGCAAGGTGATTTGCGAGAAGACCTTGCGGTGACACGTGAAATCGTGGAGTTTTTCCGGATAAACGGGGTAGTGCGAGTTGCGGAGCTGCCGCGGATCATCGGTTGTCCGCACGAGGAGGGCATAGATTACCCGGTTGGACAAAGCTGTCCCCACTGTCCTTACTGGGAGAACCGGGATCGCTGGACCGGGCGTTCCATAGCGGATGAACGCAGTTCATCTCAGGAGGAACAAGCGCTACTGCGCGCGGCTGTGGAAAAAGCGAAAAGGCGGCGCTGAGAGGTGAGGGGTTCGGCCCTGAGCCGCGATTGGGTAGGCTTTGCGGTTTATTTCCTCCTTTCGTAAATAAAAAGGACAAGTATAGTGGGTGCACACGAGGTGATGAATTGGGAAAGTTCTTCGGATGGTAGAATGAAAATCATCCTTTTAGCCCAGCTGTTTCATGCCGATGTGGAAGATGAATTTAAAGAACAGGCGATCATCATGTTATGCCGGGCAGCCGGCGAGTGGGGCGCAGGCGCGAGGAATTGCTGACTTGTTTGTTCAGCTTGCTAAAGAAATGGAATCTCCGCAGCCGCTTCTTACTGCCTGCGAAATTCATTTGCTGTTAGGTGACTATGAGCGGGCGGCGGAGCCGGTTGTGACAACTGAAAAAGACTGCCTGCCTAAGGGGCTTTTCCCGGGGTATGGGAGTTTGCAGAAAAAACTGATGGAAATCTAGGAACTATCGCGGCTGAAATCACGATAGTGGTGCGGCCCGGTCAGAAACATGCGGAAAGACGGGTGAAAATGTGGTTAAACTCAGCTACAAGGCCTTTTTGGATGAGGTTAAAACGAAAGTTGATGGGTTGGGGGCAGACGAATTGCGCCGGCTGCTTTATGCCTGGGCAAAAGATCTGGAATATGATGAGCGGAATTGGTTCTTAAGAAATTTAGCGCAGCATGTAAACCCTAAACCGCACCGGTTAAAGATAGACACTCTGTTCGAGCAAATCGAGGCCTTCACCCTAAGAGTAGTAAACAACGAATATTCCGAAGGTTGGGGTTGGGATGCCGCTTATGGCGCAGAAAGGGAATGGGGCGACGAAAGCTGGGCCCAAGAACTAGATCAATTTTTTAGAGTCGGGCAGCTGCTTGCGCGCAGTGGTCAAAACGAGGCAGCAATAAAAATATACAAGCGGCTGTTCGATGTTCTGGATCTGGGTCGCGATGCGGGGCTGCCCGGTGATCCGGATCTCTATAATATGCTGGAAGTGGATCTTGGCGAACAACTGGCTTTATTTCTAAGAGCCTTGTATAACACTTGGAGTCCGCAGGAGAGGCCCGCACAGCTGCTGCAGGCAATGCGTGATTATGATGAGTACGGGGGCGCAGTTGGGCTGCAAAGCATAATTGAGTGTGCTGAAAGCCCTTTGCCAGAACAAGATGTTTTCCTTGCGGACTTTTTGGAGTATTTGCGGGGGCAGTCGGGCCCTTCGGTCGTTGAATTGACACAAGAAACGGCACAGCTTCTGGCGGGCCCGGCAGGCCCCCTGGAGTTGGCCCGAATTGATCCCGCTAAATACGCGGATGGTTATTTGACTTGGCTTAGCTTCTTGGAATCTCAAGGCAGGAAAGACGAAATGCTGGAAGTTGCCCGCGAAGCTTTAAACGCTATTCCGGTAGATTTAACTGCGAGGGCCCGGGTTGGTGAAGTGCTTTTTAAACTTGGCAGCGATAACGGTAATTACGAACTAATGCTTGAAGGGCTCTGGGCCTGCTTTGCCGCCAACCCCAAATTAGACTACTTAGTTGAACTTTACCGAATCGGCCTGCAAACTAATCAGTACCGGGCCATTCGCCAAGGGGTTTTACGGATCGTTGACGAGTTGCGTCAAGGGGGAAGAATGCGGCCGCCGCAAAGGTGGGGTGTTGATGACGCTACTCTGCTTACGGAGCAGTGCTTCTACCACATCCTGGTCTTAAGTGGAGATTATGCGGAACTGTTCGCTTTGGCAAAGGGCCATGGACCTCTAGGCCGGGGTGGCGGCACTAACCCCAAGCATTTATTGTTTTTGGTATTACTCTTCTTATTAGCCCCGGGAAAAATCAGTTCTCAAATCCTTACCGAACTTTGGGAGGTGGCCCTCGGGGGGCAGAGATATGGATTGGGAATTGACCCGGTGTTAACATCAAAATATTTAGACGTTCTCAGGCAAGTCTATGCTGCGGCAGAGCCGGAAGCAGAAACCAAGTCTGATTATGTGAAGTGGTGTGTTAACGAAGTAAATGAGCGGGTTGCAGCCATCATTTCCAACAAAGACCGAAATAGTTATCCCTGGGCCGCTAAGCTCGTGGCAGCCTTTGCAGTTACCTTGCAGAAAATGGGCCTGCCGGAAGATGCTCGCACCTTTGTTGACGGATACCACAAACAATACTCCAGGTATTCCGCTTTTCGACGAGAATTACGGGCGGCGACTTTAGGTGAAAAGGAAAACGGGGCCTAATTAACCTACTATTGTGGAAACGGGTCAGGCCCAATTCGTTACTTATTATCAGCTCAGCTGCAATATCCGTGCTTTCAATCCGTAGAACGCTTTGGGGATATGTGCCATAACTGAGGAAATTGATGGCACCACACCGGGCGATCCGTCCGGATAATCGTAAATCCCTGATAAAGCTCGTCTTTGATTTCAACTGTCTTCCCATTTCGGCGAAGCAGTTCCGGGCATGCGGGGGCGTTTTGCGGCTGCTTATAGGAAAACGTCATTTAGTTCAACAGCTAAATCAGGAAATTGAAACGAAACCGCTTGTTCGGGGCAGTTAAAGGCCTTTTGGTTGATAATATTCCCTTCAGCAAAATGGTAGATGAACACCTGCTTGT
>CAZVDE010000097.1:0-3039 GCA_964626065.1 uncultured Clostridiaceae bacterium
CTTCTTTCTTTCTTTTATGTGCTCACAATAGGGACATAGGGCGAGATGCACTTCCCTTTCCCGCAGTATTTTCACCCGGGCCGTAATCTGTAGGCATTGATCAAAAGTTTGGCCGCGGTTAAGAACAAGGTCATTGTTGACATTTAATAGTCTTAAATGGCAGTCCAGTTCCTCGATTATCCTTTCTAGGCAATCAATTTTATAGCAGTCCATTACGGGGCAGAATTTTTGCAGGCGAAAGCCAAATTCCAGGGGATAGCATCGGCCCTGAGGGGTGGTCAACTCAAGCTCTTCTTGCACGAAAAGGGTGATCCGCACGCCGAACAGCCCTTCGTGAAACGAAGGTGAGCAATCAAGGACGCGGATCAAGGTTTGTCCCGCTAGGTTGCTATTGGAGGGAACGGACAGTTCGCCAATAGCAACGCCTTTATTGCAGTGTGTGAGCACTACCGTTTCTTCGCACAGAATCTCGTTGACCAGTGCTTTAATGCAGGAACCCATAGTGTCACTCCCCTCCAGGTTACTTCCACTATATGTTGATAAATTGGGTGGGACACAGTAAGTCGTTCCTATTTTTTGCCCACAAGGGATTGGCGTCCGTAACTAGAATATGAGTAAGGGCGCTGTGTCGGGGGGGTGAACGCGGCCATATGCTGACAAAATCGAGTGCAACTGTAAGGAAAAAGATTTATCTGCATCGCCATTTTTTTATTCTGTACTTCATTTATGTTTTCTTCGGTGCTGTACTGTACTTTGCCCTGCCCCAGCGACAGCTGGATCGGGGGGTTACCCCCTTTATGGAAAAAGGCTTCTTCGATTTAGATGAAGATCTGGATCGGGTGGCCCTCATAGATGATGGGGAAGAATCAATCGCTCTGCGCTTAGATTTGATTGCCGGGGCGGAAAAGACATTGGAAATTTCCTATCACAGCCTGCACAAGGGCGTGGTAGCAGAGCTTTTTTACGGAGCCATCTTCGAGGCGGCTGATCGGGGTGTTCAGGTGCGCATTGTGATGGATGGAATCTTTCATAGACTGTACGGGACGATGAAAGATCTAAAATACATGTTGAAGGCCCATCCCAATATAGAATTTCGCCTGTACGAGCCCTTCCATTTTTATCGGCCCTGGCGCTGGAATAACCGCTTACACGATAAAATGATGATTGTGGACGGTCGGATTGGTTTGATCAGCGGCCGCAATATTGGAGATCGCTACCACCTCACTGAAGATTTTACACGGGAATTTGTCTTAGATCTGGATGTTGTGGTCTCCACTGACCGGCAGGAAAACCCTCACAGCGCGGTCAGTCAGATGGGCGAGTATTTCACAGAACTTTGGGAGCATCCTTTCACACAGGAAATGGGCTTTTTCTTTAATTCCAGGAAGGAAAAACGGGGGGAGGCTCTGCGGACAGCCTTTATGGAGCGATTGCGGCGGGCTCGCAGTGAGTATCCTGAGTATGTGATCAGCGCGACCGGGCTGTTGGAAGAACGGAGCATACCGGTGCGGCGCATCAGGCTGATTCACAACCCCATTACCAGGGGAAAAAAAGAACCCTGGGTGTGGGCCAGCCTTGTTTATCTTGCGGGCGAAGCGCACCATTCCATTACGGTGCAAAGCCCGTATATTATCCCAACTAGGGGGATGCTGCACTATTTGGAGGAAGAGTTCTTGGAGGGGAAAGAAGTAACGCTGTTGACCAACTCACTGGCTTCCAGCCCTAATTTGTTTGGCGTCGCCGGTTATAAGGGTAAACGAAGGTTTTTGGCAGATTGGGCCACTGAAATCTGGGAATATTATGGGCCGGGTTCGTTACATGGCAAATGTGTTCTTTACGATGATCATCTCAGCGCGGTGGGGTCATTTAACATGGATGCCCGCAGCAGCTTTTTGAGTACGGAGACCATGCTCGTCATTGATAGTGCGGAATTTAACAGCCACCTACAAAGCGTTGTGCAAAAGCATGCGCGGTACAGCCAACCGATTCTGGCCTCAAAGCGCACACCTACTGCCCCGTGGCATAAACGCATAATGGTTGGTGCGGCGCGCCTTTTCGGGTGGTTTATGGATTATTTGCTCTAAATCAAGAGAAAGACAGCTGCTTAAGGCTCGCGGTCCGGCGGGTTTCCATATAATCAGCGCAAAGGGGATTAATAGATGGTTTTAGTTATCGGTGCACTAATTCTCGGATTTATCACAGCCCAATTGGGTACTTTTACGGCAGAGCAGCGTTCGATCATGGATAAAATCAGTACCGCTTCCTTAATGCTGCTTCTTTTTTCCATGGGCCTATCGCTGGGTTCCAATCCGGAACTTTTGGCTGCCCTACCGGGCCTGGGGTTAAAATCCTTTCTATTAGCAGTGGGAATCTTAGTGGGCAGTGTGGGTTTAACGTGGCTGTGCGTGCGGGGGAGGTGGTCCGGCAGTGACTAGAAAAATTCTGTTTAGTTTAGCAGCGGGAATATTCGGCGGCGCTTTTTTTCTGCAAGCGGAACATGCTGCCGGGCTGAAAACACTAACAACAGCCGCCCTCGCCGTACTGCTTTTTGCGGTGGGTTTTGAATTGGGCCACGGTGGTGATTTGAAAGAAAGAATCAAGGAATTGCCTAAAAGAGCGCTATTTGTACCTCTTTTAGGCGGAGTAGGTGCTGTACTCGGGGCGGTGGCCGTTGGTCTACTGCTCAATGTTTCTGCGGGAACGTCTGCGCTGGTTGCGGCTTGCTTCGGCTGGTATTCGATGCCGTCGGTGATTATTGCCCAGACGTATGATCTAACTGTCGGCACTCTAGCTTTGCTCACCAATGTCTTTCGGGAAGTCTTGGCCATCGTCTTAATTCCCTGGATTGCAAAAAAATTCGGGCCGCTGCCGGCTGTGGCCTCAGGTGGTGCAACCTCTTTAGATGTAACACTGCCCATAATCTCCCAAAGCACCGATGTGCAGACCGCGCTAATTGCTATTTATTCCGGTTCGGTCCTTTCCGGCATCGTTCCCTTGCTTGTCCCTCTAGTAATTAAAATTCTGGAGCAAGTGGGCTGA
>CAZVDE010000098.1:0-2977 GCA_964626065.1 uncultured Clostridiaceae bacterium
TTCTCTCCTCAGCTATAATGCGGGACGGTTAGAACAAACTGCCACCAAATCGCGAAATGAATGTCGTGGCCACAGAAGAAGGTAAAGTGGATATTGATGCGATACTGGAAGATGCGGGGTATCCGGTTTTGGCCGAATTCGCGATGCTTGTGTCTACGCTAACCAAAGCGATGGGAACCCTTCCTCTTATTATGGAACCAGCCTCCATTTTGGAGCTGGCAAACAAGAAAAAAGCGAAAAAATAAACAGTAGAGTTCTCTTTGTTGGGCTTTTTTAAAAATAGGCAGACCCTTTTCAATAGAGCCTGCCTCGCAGTTCCTCCAACAACTCCTACAGGCGTGAGTTTGACGGATAATATGTTTCATCTTTAATTTATCATCTTTTGAGTTGGTGCAGTAGAGATCCAAATTAGCTTTAGCCCAAGGCGCACTTAACTGCAAGCACTACGTGATCAAGACACTGAGCGCTGAACTGCGGGATGAGTTGGCCGCCCTAAACGGATTGGCCAGCTATTTTAGGGACTTTCGCGTGGACTATTGGTTTAGGTGATTACTTAGAACGCATCAGACGCGGCAGCTATTACGCCAAAAGAAGAGACGCCCAGCAATTAGGGTGCTCTGCATCACCGCCACCGCGGTTTATGGCGGACGCGATGATGTCTTAGAAGACTTGCAGCGCAGCCTGCACTTGAACTGCTCGCCGGAGCATTTGTACGTAGGTTATGTGCGGGGGGATAATATCGGGTTTAAAATTGTTTGATCCCAATGGTCTTGATATGAAAGTTAAAGCGGCCTGATGCTGTCGTGCGGATTTATTGGAAATCTACCATTTTGGAGTCATTAACGTAAGGACGAAAAGTCTTTTTCACATCTTATCGAGGCATAAGTGCGGTTTAGGTCTGCAGCCTGCGCCCCCAAAAATTATGGGACCCGCGTAGATAAATCGAAGTGGATGTCTTGGAGTTTCGTTTGAAAAATATTAGTTCAGCGAAGGGGGTTACGGTCGTGCAGTTAATTAGAGCGGTAATTGAATACAATGCGCAGGGATTTTTAATTTACGCAGATAACTTCCCCGGTGCCTATGCCCGCGGCAAGACGGAAGGGGAGGCGCTGGCGAAACTCAATGCCGAAGTGCAAAGCTATCGGTTGTGGGCAACGGGTCATGCGCCACCGCAAAATGAACTAATTCAGACCCGGGTGGTGCAACGCAAAAGAAGTGACGTGCAGATTTGTGATGCGGATACGGACATTATTTTTGCCACCGAACAAGTTCCTTTGACTGCCGCGGAATATGACGAACTAAAAGCACTAGCAGTTAAATCAGCAGCAAATTTCGAAGAATTGTACCTCTCTGTTCCGGACAAGAACAAAACTACATTACGGGCAAGAAAGACATTTTATGGGCGTATTCCCAGAACGGCGAATGAGATGTATGAGCATACGAATAACGTGACCAACTATTATGTTGGTGAAATTGGCGTTACGATGGATAATTTACCGAACATCACGGAAAATCGCTGCAAAGCACTTGAATGCGTGGAATTAAAACCGCATTATCTAGACAACACAGTCTATGATGGCAGTTACGGGGAACAATGGTCATTGCGCAAGGTACTGCGCCGCTTGCTCTGGCATGATCGGATCCATGCTAAAGCAATGTATAGGATGGCAACGAACATCTGGGGAACAGCCGCCATCAAAAATCCGTACTATTTCTAAGGGCTGCGAATGTGTAACGGGCAGATAATTCTCTTTCAATAAACCGATTAGCATTATCGCTAGAGGCAATGTACTACGGCCGCAGCGCCCCGTGTGCCGACAATTGGCCCTGATTTGAGCGGATTTTCGGGTGGTTTGCTCCCCCAACTGATTACGGAATGGAGTGGCGTGTCATTTTTACTGAATATCCCGCTAAATGGCGGGCAGCGATAGATCCCTTCACACTGCAGTTTGGAAACTTCCAACTATTGGATATTTTAGGCTACCCCCATGCAGGTAACGATGTGTTTTATGTGCGAGGGGTTGTACCAAATCAAGGGGAAACTAAGGCGTTTCTCAAAGTGGAGAGGCAGAAAACGGCTGACATCGAGCGAGAGGTTAGCATTATCAATCGGCTCGATTTACCATTCATGCCGCGGGTGATTGATTATTCGCTAGAACAGCCGAAATACATCTTAACGCAGGCGATGGAGGGCAAACGCCCTTCCCAAATCTTGAAAGGTAACGAGGGGGGCTCACTTAAATATATGGAGGCCTACGGCGAGCCGCTAGCAGAGGTTCATGGTCTTCAACTTGACCCTTTGCCGGCAAGCGGATAGCCTAGAGTTAGTTCGTCTAGTGATTAATTCCCTTCTTAAAACGTATTAAAGGCGCATTAGGCGGCTAAAAATCCGCCGGGCACGCCTTTTACAACGGTTTACGCAGGTTTCGGCTTAAAGACTGAGTTCCAGCGCGTGTTCGTACGATATTAGTTCACCGATTGCGGTAGAGATGTATGTTTTTTCTTTGTGGCTATAATCCGATAATTCGCTTGCGGTCAGCTTATCAAATTTATCCAAAACAGATTTTAGCGTTTTCAGTTCTTGGCGTCTTAACGCACCGGTCAGCTTCTCGGATGACGTGATCAATTCCCACTCGTAAGCAGTATTGGTTAGCGTTAGAGTGATTGATTTGTTCCACTCCAGCCAGTTGAGCAGGGTGTTGAAATTGTCGACCGCCGGTCCGTAAGGAAGATGGGCGTAACGCAGGCCGCTAATGGATACCCCGTTATGCTTGAAGTGGAGAAAATCGCTATAAAAGAATAGTTTCATTAGCTTGGTTTTGGACAGATTATCCGTGTTGGTGGCAAAATAGACCGCCATCTCTTGAACCTTTTCTGGTTTGAATTTTTGAAACCCTGAAAAAAGGGATGCTTCGTAGTTACTGAGCAGTTCCTCAGCGGAACGCAAGAAAACGGTCCGTCTATCGGTCCACATCAA
>CAZVDE010000099.1:0-2674 GCA_964626065.1 uncultured Clostridiaceae bacterium
CTAATTTAGCAGGGCCCCTTTTTCGGTTGGCAAAATAAGATATATTGGTGAGAAGGATGATACAAGGACATTTTGGCGAATTAGCCGCACTAGGGACGGCGATTTGCTGGACCTTCAATTCCATAGCCTATGAGAAAGCGGGGAAGAAAGTAGGCAGCCTGTCAGTAAACTATCTGCGATTGTTTGTTGCTTTTAGTTTGTCAAGTGCGGGTGCTTGGCTGACGCGGGGCCTTCTACTGCCAACGGATGCGTCGGGCCGCACCTGGTTTTGGCTATTAATTTCCGGCCTGTTGGGCTTTGTCTTGGGTGACATCTTTCTTTTCGAAGCGTACGTCCAAATAGGTTCGCGGATTTCCCTTCTGATTATGTCCGCCTCACCGCCTCTTGCCGCCTTGGCGGGTTTCTTATTCATGGGGGAAAGAATTGGCGTTGTGGGTTTGCTCGGGATGTTTTTGACCATGGCAGGGATCGGCGCGGTAATCTTGAGCCGCAGTCCCGATGAAAGGAAAGTGCGCTTTAACCGCCCCGCCAAAGGGCTTATGTATGCTACGTTGGGGGCGGTGGGGCAGGCGTTGGGTTTGACTTTCAGTAAATTGGGCATGGGGACTTATAATGCCTTCGCCGCAACCCAAATTCGCTTGATCGCCGCTTTTATCGGTTTTACCATAATTATCACTGTCCGAAAAAAATGGCCTGAAATAAAGGCGGCCCTCGGGGACAAAAAAGCATTGGGATACATTACGTTAGGTTCAGTCTTAGGGCCTTTTATCGGGGTTAACCTGGCGCTGCTTGCCCTACAGCATACTGCCACGGGCATTGTTTCTTCCCTTTCTTCCATTTCACCCATTGTGATCATTCCCATCTCAATCGCGATTCTCAAAGAAAAGGTGACCGCAAAGGAAATACTGGGGGCAGTGGTGGCCATTTTCGGAGTTATTCTCTTGTTCAAGTGATTTTAGGGGAAAACGAAGATATCTTCAATGGGCGCTTTCACGGCGCGCGCAAGATTAATAGCTAGTCTGAGTGAGGGATTATAACCCACTTTAGGTGATAAGTATACGCACCTTGGGCGATTTGCAAAGGTCAGTGCCGAAGCCGCAGGCTAACGGTGATCATCGTTAAGCGACGAACCGGCAGGTGCCACCCTGTTTCTACCCCGGGCTTTAGCTTGATAAAGGGCGCGATCTGCCATGTTGACCAGGTGAGAGGGGTTAAGGCCGCTAATGGGGACCATTGCCGCTGTCCCTAGGCTAAGGGTAATTCCGAGCGGCAACTTCTCAACGTTCGCGCGGATTTCTTCCGCAACGATGGCCGCCCCTTCTTCTGTCGTATTAGGCAGGACAGCTACGAATTCTTCTCCGCCGAAACGGGCCACAGAATCACCCGCCCTTTTGAGCGTTCCCGCGATTGTTTCAGCCACTTGCTTTAAGCATCGATCTCCCGCCAAATGGCCATGGGTGTCATTGTATGTTTTGAAATGATCCAGATCAATCATGATTAGGGCTAGAGGCAGGCCTTCTCTGGCGCTTATTTCCCAGATTGTGGTCAATAAGTTATCAAAATAACGGCGGTTGTAGACGTTTGTCAATCCGTCTATTTGGGCCAGCCGTTTTAGTTCTTCCACCGCCTCCCGGAGTTCCGCATTAGCCCTTTCCAGTTGGCGGGCTTCTTCTAAGACGGTCTGTTCCCGTTTTCTGTCCAGAACCAGTATGTGATGGACGATCTTGCTGAGCACAATCAAGATGGCAAGCAGGGTCAAAACAAAGAACCAGAATGTGCGCTTAAGGTCACCCTCCGTTACGTAGATAGTGTCTTTACCCCACCACGACTGCAAGATTTTTGCTTTGGTGCCATCCTTTTCCATTGCACTTAAGGCATCATTAATAGCCTCTAGCAGTGCGGTATTACCTTTTTTCACCGCTAGGCGCGAATACTGGGTTTCGATTGGCTGTTCAACGATTTCGATCCCCTTGATTTTGTTGGCTGCCAGCTCATATTCGCCGATCCGGCGATCCGCGACAACAGCATCGATTGTACCCTTTTTGACCAGCTCAAATGCGGTTCGCCAATCGGATATATTTACTAGTTCTACTCCTGGCTGTTTAGACAGCATTTGATAGGGATAGCCCCACACATCCACGCCGACTTTCTTTCCATGCAAATGCTCCAATGTCCAAATGGTTTGATCACCGCTCCGTTTAAAGATGCAAAACTGTGAGGGCAAAAACTCGATGGAGAAATCGTAGAGTTCTTCGCGCAGGGGCGAAGGGTTGATATGTAAAAGGGCATGGGCCTCTTCCGCCAATACTTGGCGCTGTGCCTCGGCCCAGGGCAAGGCGCGGATTTCTATAGGGTGTTTTATTCGCCGTCCAAGTTCCCGTGCAAGATCAACTGCAACACCCGCAGCTGCCTCGCCCTGCCGATAGAACACGGGTTGATTTTGTTCGTTGCCCACAAAAACGATGGGCGTTGATATTAGGTTTTGGCCCAGTACGACCGGGGGGTATGGGAGAACTAGAATTAACATCGTCAGAATCAGCGCTCTAATATATTTGGATTTAAACATGACCATCACATCCGGAAAAAAAGTCTGGTTGCTGTTGGGGTTTCCGCCAACTAGTTTATCCTTTTCCCGGTGGCTTGTCCAGGGCAGCTTCCGGGGCAGTTTCCGGCA
>CAZVDE010000100.1:0-2596 GCA_964626065.1 uncultured Clostridiaceae bacterium
CCAAGATGCTCCACTACTTCCTGCCCCGGCCCACTGGCACCGAAGCGCTCCAGGCTGAAGACATCCACCCGCCCCTGCGGATTGATGCCGAACCAACCTGCGCCCACTCCGAGTTCCACTGCTAAAGTGGGTATCTGGGGTGGTATAATTTTGTTGCGATATTTTTCTTCCTGCTGCAAAAACGCCCCGCGGTTGGGTACCGATACTACCCGTACGCCCAAGCCCGGTTTTTCCACTTCATCCGCCGCCCGCAGAGCAAAGTTAACCTCGCTGCCTGCAGCAACCAAGACAACAGCCAACTCTTCTTGCTCTTCCCGGACAATATAAGCGCCTTTGGTGAAATCCCAGCCCTCCGGTTTAGCAAGCATAGGCAAGCCTTGACGAGTCAAAATCAAAGCACTGGGCCCATCGAGGCGTTTCATTGCCTCCACCCAACTCCAGGCGGTCTCCTCCGCGTCTGCCGGACGAAAAACACTCAAATTGGGAATGAGCCGCAGAGACTCGGTTGTCTCCACCGGTTGGTGAGTTGGCCCATCTTCGCCCACATAGGGTGAGTCGTGTGTGAGAATATAGATTACGGGCAGTTTCATTAAAGCGGCAAGGCGCATGCTGGGCCGCATATAATCGGAAAAAATCAAGAAGGTAGCGCCGAAAACGCGAAATTGACCGTACAAGGCCAAGCCGTTTAGCACAGAAGCCATCCCATGTTCGCGCACTCCGAAGTTAAAGTTGCGTCCGCCAAAATCACCTTGGGTAACAACCCCTTCCCCATGCAGCCAGCTGTTATTGGAAGGCGATAAATCGGCTGAGCCCCCCACTAAGTAGGGTACTTGTTTGGCAATAGCGTTTAACGCTTGGCCGCTCGCGGCCCGGCTGGCGATTTTCGCATCCGGCGCAAACATAGTCAGTACATCGTTCAAATCGGGCAGTGCCTGGCCTAGAGCCGCATCCCACTGTTTCCTCAATTGGGGATACTGTTCGGACCACTTTGTGAAAAGGGCATTCCAGTCAGCTTCGGATTGCTCACCGCGCTGTTTCATCAATTCCGGCAGATTCTTTAGATCATCAGGTACATAGAACTTTTCCTCGCTCGGCAGGCCTAGGCCCGCTTTTAAACCGGCAATCTCCTCATCGCCTAAGGGGGCACCGTGGCTGGCCGCCGTTCCCTCTTTGGTGGGTGCCCCCTTGGCAATCCGGGTGCGGGCGATAATCAACGTTGGTTGAGTAGTGTTTTCCCGCGCCTCGGCCAGTTTTTGCTGCAGATCGGGGATATTATGGCCGTCCACCTCCAACACCTGCCAGCCATATGCCATATAGCGTTCTTTAACCGATTCGGTGAAAGTGAGACTTGTCGAACCCTCAATCGTAATTTCATTAGAGTCATAGACCATAATTAACTTGCCCAGCCCAAGATGGCCGGCGAACGAAGATGCTTCAGCACTGACACCTTCCATAAAATCTCCGTCTCCTGCCAAAACATAAGTGTAGTGATTGACGATTTCAAAACCCGGTTGATTGTAACGCGCGGCCGCCATTTTTTCCCCAATTGCCATGCCGATTGCGTTACCGATCCCTTGGCCCAATGGGCCGGTAGTTGTCTCCACCCCATCCGTGTCTCCGTATTCGGGATGGCCGGGTGTATTAGAACCGAGTTGGCGAAAGTTCTTTAGATCATCGATAGAAACCTGGTACCCCGATAGGTGTAACAGTGAGTATAAAAGCGCGGAACCATGCCCGCCTGATAAGATGAAGCGATCCCGGTTCGGCCAGTTGGCGTTGGCCGGGTTATGTTTGAGGGAGTCAAAGTAAAGCACCGCACCAATATCGGCAAGGCCTAAAGGAGCGCCGGGGTGGCCTGAGTTAGCCGCTTGCACCGCATCCGCGCTTAATCCCCTAATAACATTAGCTATTTTTTGTAGATCCATTTTTGTCCTTCCTTTCACTTACCGGAAAACCTCAACCAGCTGTCCGTTGCTCAAAATTGCGGCGTTTGCCTCATCGGTGTCAATATGCATCTCTAAAACGAAATCATCGCGCACGCGAATTAAAACATTATGGAAAACGACGCCCCGTTCACCGCCAACACGTACCGAGACCAAATCCTTGTCTTTGACACCAAACTGCTCCGCCTCGGCCTCAGTCATGTGAATATGACGCTGAGCGATGATAACACCGCGCTGCAGTTCTATTTTGCCCTGCGGCCCAACCAAGGTAATACCGGGTGTATCTTTTAAATGGCCCGAATCACGCACCGGCGGTTTAACGCCGAGGGCAAACGAATCGGTACGGGAAATCTCCACCTGCGTTTCTTTTCTAGTCGGCCCCAAAATTCTAACATTCAGAAGAGGCGCTTTAGGTCCTTCGATGGTCAGAGTCTCCTCCGCCGCATATTGCCCGGTTTGGGATAGGTCGTTTCGTATAGTCAGCTGATAGCCTTCCCCAAAGAGCGTTTCCAAATCCTGCTTTGAAAGATGAATGTGTCTGTTGGAGATGCCCACCGGCACCTTCCCTAAAATTTCTACCGCCACTTGTTCCACTCCTTTATGATATCTATTACAACACTAGTACTTAGACAGCTTAAGGACAATTCCTGCCG
>CAZVDE010000101.1:0-2448 GCA_964626065.1 uncultured Clostridiaceae bacterium
TCCGGTGTGCGCAGTACGGTGTGAAACACCTGAATCTGCATGACCGTACCTGAAAATCCGGCCGCTTCGATAAAATCACCCACCCGGAACGGTTTTAAGATCAAAATCAAAACGCCACCAGCAAAGTTGGCCAAACTGCCTTGAAAGGCGAGGCCAACCGCGAAGCTGGCCGCCCCGATCACAGCAGCAAAAGTAGTGATTTCAATCCCGACCGTGGCCGCGACCGTTAAGATCAACAGGATCTGCAGGGTAATGCGCACCAACGGCAGCAAGAAAGTATGCAGGGATTGATCCACCCGCACTTTGTCCATACGGCGCTCGGTCAGCTGCACAATAAAACCAATCAGTTTCTTGCCAACCAGCCAGATCGCGATGGCCAAAAGTATGCGTCCGAGATAGGGTAAGACGACAGCGATCAAATTGTTCATAGTTTATTCCTCCATTAATTCAATGAAAATGTCCGCTATCTGCGGATCAAACTGAGTGCCCGCGCAGCGTTTAATTTCCTCCAGGGCCTCAAGATGCGTTTTGGCCCTGCTGTAAGCCCTTTCTTCCGTCATGGCATCATAAGCATCCGCCACCGTCAGTATGCGGGATAAAAGGGGAATCTCTGCCCCCGCCAGCCCCCGGGGATAGCCTGACCCGTCCCAGCGTTCATGGTGGTGCAAAATGTAATTGGCGATATGCCTAAACTGGGGCGTGGACATGGCGATGCGGTGGCCGATCTCAGGATGCAGTTTCATCTGCTCCCATTCCCGCGCGGTGAGTTTGCCCGGTTTGTTTAGAATGCTATCATCAACGCCAATCTTGCCGATGTCGTGCAGCATAGCCAAGAGCTGCAGGTGATCCAGCTGCTCTCGATCCAAACCGAGGCGCCTGCCGATCATAATGCTCAACTCGGCCATTCTCTGGCCGTGTTCTTCCGTTTCCTGGCTTTTGGCATAGAGGGTGGCCAAAACTGAACGCACGATGGAGTTGTGAGAACTCTGCTGATTGAGTACTTTCCGGTGATGCAAGTTTTCTTCCGCAGCCTTAACTGTCTCCGCAAGGCTTTGGCCCTCTTCCTTAGTATTGCAGGCCATACTCAAACTCAGTTCGTAGGGGCGTTTGATGTGCGAGCGGTTGTAACTTTTCACGATGGCACCCACAGACCGCATCAATTCTTCCGCTTGACCATGGTCCGTATTGGGCAGCAAAAGCAAAAACTCACCGCCGCCCGAGCGGGCGATTATGTCCCCGGGCCTGGAGATGTTGCGGATCAGCTTGGCTGTCTCCACGATGAGCCGATCCCCTTCCTCCTGCCCGTAGGCATCGTTGATCATGCGCAATCCGTTAATGTCGCAGAACAACACTGAGAGGGGCCAATGCTGCGGCTGATCAAGGCGTTGTTTTTCCTTTTCCAGGTAGGGGCGGTTGTAAAGGCCGGTCAAAAAGTCATGGCGCCTTAAATAGGTAATGCGCGCCTCCCTCTTTTTTTGCTCAGTAATATCGAGGATAATCCCTTCCAACGCCTGCACAGAGCTATCCTCGCCATAGATCGCCTGGCCCAGCTCCAATACCCACTTGCGGGTCCCGTCTTTAGTGATTATTTCGTATTCGGCCCGAAAGTTCCTTCTTTGGCCTACCACCCTTTTCCATTCTCTCCACAGCAATTCGCGATAACGGGGGTGAATAATCTCGTTGTAGGATAAATCGCGATTATACAGTAGGCTTTCCGGTGCGTAACCCGTTAAAGCGCGGCAGCCATCGGATACGTATTCCAATGTCCAGTCGCGATCATAACGGGCCCGGTAGGCCATTCCTGGCAGGTGGGAAAGGAGCACTTCCTTACTCCGTTCACTTTCCCGCAGCGCTTCTTCCACCCGCTTCCGGGCGGTAATGTCCTCCAGCAAGTAGAGATGGACATCACCCGCATCTTCTATTCCCGTCAGGGCGGACACCTTAGCCTGCACCCAGACTAACGAACCATCGGGCCTGATGATCCTTTTTTCCACTGTATAAGCGGTAATCTCCCCGCGCCGGAATCGGGCAAACAAATCCTGCTCTTTCGGCAAATCTTCCGGATGGGTCAGTTCCATCCAACTCAGGCCGGCCAACTCCTCCCCGCTTCTGCCCAAAATCTCTTCCGCCGAGGAATTGATGCTCCCGGAAATCGTGTGGGAAACAACTCGATCACCGCCTGTCACGATAATTCCTATAGGGGCCTGTTCCAGAACACTTTGGCAGAGAATCTCGAATTGAGCTGCCTTTGGATCACGGTTGCTCATTATTGACCTCCTTTAGAACCAAAACAGCACAGGTATCTTGGTGACAAACGTTAAGATCGGGTAGATTTGCATCGTTTTGCGCTCATTAATCTTGCTATTTTTACCCTTCGACGTTATCTGACATAAACCTGTTACGAAGTTGGCTGAATATGCCAAAGAAAGAACAGGGCGAATACCCCAT
>CAZVDE010000102.1:0-2329 GCA_964626065.1 uncultured Clostridiaceae bacterium
AGGAGCCTAAACCCGGCACTATAGGTATTCTTTTTTCTTTTCATGGTTTTATTATATTCGGTTTTCTTGGGTTTTGCATGTCTCATTTCCTGGGGGCATTATAAAATTACCTCTTTCACCACTTTAAGAGACAAAGGCCGCATATCCTCAATTGCTTAGCTCGAAACGTACTCCTTCCCATGCCTCAAGGTTGCCGTTTATAACAAGCTGCCTACCAGCGCACAAAGACCTCATCGAAAAGGGGTGTCCGCTGCACAAAGTATTTGCCGCGCACTCCGCGTTCGCGTTCAAAACGGGTTTGGACCAAGCCGAATTCGGCCAGCAGGCACTGCATAATTACGGAATAAAGAGTGTAGCCAAACCAATATCTCTCTTCTTCTTCATTCTTGTCACGGTCCAGCAGCAGCGGATAAATGTCGAGTATTTTGTTGGAATAAAACCCTATTTCCCGCTCTTGACGACCGAACTCAGCTAACAGCATAAATACGTAGCGGTATAAGAATTGGGGAAAGGGTTCATGATCCGGTTCATAACCCAAATTATAAGTTACGATGTAGTTCCACAACAGCACGTAATAATTTTCCGTACTGGAACCGCACAGGAATAATTCGCCTGATTTAGTCAAACTCAGCGCATTTTTTCTCACCTTAACTAGGCGCATCACTTTGGCTAGATCGTGCAGTGTGGCCACAAACCAAGCGTCCGCCTCACGATGCACATCCTCGCGGCGCCAGTCTGCCTGCGCGTAATCATAATTAAGCTCGTAAAACAACCTCTTAACCAGTTTCACGGGCAAATTACCCTTAGCGGTGAGTTTCACCGGGCCTTCCGCCTGCAGAATCCGCAAGAAATCGGTAAAGAGTTGCAGCAAATGGGTGGAAGCGGCCTTTTCCGATGCTAAGAGGGGATTAAAGGCGATAGGCCGCTCAAAAGGCAAGAACTCGTGATTGAGCCGGTATAAAAGATGGGGAACGTTTTCTTGCCCCAATGGCAATTTGTGTTTAAGAAAGAGGTTGATTCGCTCCTGTTCAAAGCGACCGGTAAAACCCATAGAACTGCCCCAAATAATCATTTCACTGTGTTCCGGATGGGCGGGGTTATGCCATGCCTCTAAGAAATCCATAAATCCGCCGGTGCCTCCCACATCCTCAGGCGGGCCGGCCTCCCCGCCGGCCACACAATAGGGGAAAGGTCCTTGGTAATTCTCCATAACCTTTTCCAACGTGATGCGCAGCTCCCAATTATCGCCAAAATCATAAACATAGTTAAGCGCCTTGCCGTTGGCAAACAAGTGCCTTACAGAAACCATCTCGGCACTGCGCTGCGGTTGTGCCAAAATCATTTGCTCCCATTGATCGGGCACAGCCGGGGGGTTTCTCTCATAATACTCGTATTCCTCAATACCTTCTGAATTGTTGGTGTAGCAAGTGGAATCCTGGTCCGTGCTGAATTGGTAGAGGTGATAGTCCTGCCAACCCATTGTGTACTGTATCACCACATGCAAATCAGCTAAAGAAATCCGTTCCGGCACGATCACCCGGCGTGTTACGGTGGGCAAATCGTTCATCGCAATTAGCAGCTGCAAAGCCCGCATCTTCGCCGCCTCCTTTTTTGTATTAGAACTCAACATGTCCCCTTTGCATCTTACCACTGCAGAGCCTCGCTGCCAATCAAAAACGAGCAAACGGCGACGACTCCGCTCCCTCTCCTTTAAGCAACCCTTGAAGTCGGCACTTTAGGTGCTATCATTCCGCGAAGCGGCGGATTCGAAACTTCTAACCGCCGAATCCGTTAATGTGTAATATCCTTCCTTGGCGATACCAAATTATCGGTACCGTGGCCGTACGTATCGTGGCGATTTACGAGAGGCGTGAAAACGCGAAAAAACAAAAAGGTCATCGTTATCCTCGCCGGTACGAGGGAAAACTCTTACCAACAACTTAAATCTAACCCGCTTCTACTGCCAAACTGAATTCATAGCGAAACTTCTGAAGCAGTTTTTCGCCCAAATAGCGACTAGAGTGTTCTAGCCGATCGATTAAGACGGCAATTTCGTTTTGTGAAGCAAGATTTGTTTTGCACATCCTAGAACAGCCGTTCCGGTTATCCATGGCTATCCTGTCATTCACGGTCAAGTCTTTCTTACCCCGGGCTCAGGCGGGCAATGGCGCTATGTCCAGGCCGGATCTAAAGGCCGTTACACTCTTCCTCCATTTCGTTCCATAAATTTTACTGTTATCATATGATAATGATCCACTTGATTTTGACGACGGATGATTTAACTGTCAATGATTATGTGAGTGGCCCTGAGCCGGACAACAACCCTAAA
>CAZVDE010000103.1:0-2323 GCA_964626065.1 uncultured Clostridiaceae bacterium
AAGGAGGAGATTAAATGTTAGCTGTAACAACCCCGTTGAAAGAGGCCGAGAAATTGCGGGCCGGTGATGAAGTAAGCATTAGTGGAGTAATCTATACTGCTCGGGACGCGGCGCACCAGCGCTTGGTCAAACTGATTGAAGAGGGCAAGCCGCTGCCGTTTCCTGTGGAAGGGGCCGTAATTTATTATGTGGGTCCCGCGCCCGCCAAACCGGGTGAACCAAGCGGATCAGCCGGACCCACAACGTCCATGCGCATGGACGGCCTCACTGTGCCCCTTTTAGAACAGGGTTTAAAGGGTATGATCGGCAAAGGCCCGCGCAGCGCGGAAGTAATTGAAGCAATGAAAAAACACGGAGCAGTATATTTTGCCGCCGTGGGCGGGGCCGCGGCCCTAATTGCACAGCGCATAAAAGAGGTGGAAGTTGTGGCCTATCCCGAATTAGGGGCAGAAGCGGTTCGCCGGATGGTTGTGAAAGATTTCCCGGTGATCGTCGCCATTGACAGTGAAGGCAACAATCTCTACGAACGGGGAGTAGCTGAATATCGCCATCCCAGCCTTAAGGGGGCTAACTGATGGGTTTTACCAGAGCTGACGGGCGCAGGGCGGACCAACTGCGCCCGGTCAAGATAACGCGTGACTACATTATGCACGCAGAAGGCTCGGTTTTAATGGAATTAGGCAGCACCAAGGTTATTTGCACCGCCACAATTGAAGAGCGCGTGCCCCCCTTTCTGCGGGGGCAAGGCACGGGCTGGATAACGGCGGAATATTCTATGCTGCCAAGGGCCACGCAGGTGCGCAACCAGCGTGAGGCCACCAGAGGTAGGGTGGGGGGCAGAACACATGAAATCCAGCGGCTGATCGGACGTTCACTGCGTACCGTAATTGATTTAAAAGCCCTGGGTGAACGCACAATTTGGCTGGATTGCGATGTGATTCAGGCGGACGGGGGCACCAGAACGGCCGCGATAACAGGATCTTTTATAGCCCTCACAGATGCTTTGCGTAAACTGGATTCGCCCGTTGACGTCCGGGATTATTTAGCAGCGGTCAGCCTGGGAATTGTGGACGGCGAACTATTGCTGGATTTGTGTTATGCGGAAGACTTCGCGGCCCAAGTTGATCTGAACATCGTGATGACCGGCAGCGGAAAAATGGTGGAAATACAGGGTACGGGTGAGACCGCCCCTTTTAGCAGGCAGGAGCTGAGCCGCTTGCTCGATTTGGCGGAAAAAGGTGTTTTTGAGCTAATAGATCTGCAAAAATCATTGTTTATGCAGGATTTGACCAAGGGGTTCGGAGGAAAATAGATGCGAGCGAGGCGCCTGGTTGTAGCGAGCCGCAATGAAAACAAAATTAGGGAAATTAAAGGGCTGCTGTGCGGCTTGAAACTGCAAGTAGTGGGCATTAACGAGCTGGGGGATTTTCCCGAAATAGCGGAGGACGGAGCAACTTTTCAGGCCAATGCGCGCAAGAAAGCGGAGGAAACGGCCCGGCTCGTTTGGGAACCGGTGTTGGCGGACGATTCGGGCCTGGAGGTAGATGCCCTGGGAGGGGCTCCCGGTGTGCACTCGGCCCGCTTCGCGGGTGCTGATGCCGATGATGCGGCCAACAATCGCCTGCTGCTGCGCAAATTGGAAGGGCTGGCTTTAGAACGGCGCGGGGCACAATTTCGCTGCGTAATGGCCTTGGCTTTTCCCGGCGGCGATGTACAGTTTTCGGAAGGCATCTGCCGCGGATTGATAGGCTTTGAGCCCAAAGGGGCCGGTGGATTTGGCTACGATCCCCTGTTTTTGGTGGCCGAATACGGCCTTACTTTTGCCGAACTTGAACCGGCTACAAAAAACAGAATCAGCCATAGGTCTTTGGCCATGGCAGGCATGCTGAAACTGCTTAGAGGGCTTGTAATAAACGAGGAACGGTGTTGACTCAGCCGTGTTTGTGTGGTAATATTGACTATGTCAGTTTGGGAGCCACTTTATGGCGGGGCGTGGCGCAGTTTGGCTAGCGCGCCTGCCTTGGGAGCAGGAGGCCGGAGGTTCAAATCCTCTCGCCCCGACCATTTTTTGCGGGTGTAGCTCAATGGTAGAGCACCGGCCTTCCAAGCCGGCTATGTGAGTTCGATTCTCATCACCCGCTCCATTATCCTTTTTGCCGGCGCCTGTAGCTCAGGGGATAGAGCATCGGACTTCTAATCCGAGTGCCGCAGGTTCGATTCCTGCCAGGCGCGCCATGTATCATGGTGGGTATAGCTCAGTTGGTTAGAGCGCCAGGTTGTGGCCCTGGAGGTCGCCGGTTCGAATCCGGTTACTCACCCCATT
>CAZVDE010000104.1:0-2285 GCA_964626065.1 uncultured Clostridiaceae bacterium
GATCATTACTGGCACGGCGGGTTTTACAATAACCCGGGTGACAGCAGGGTTATGGTAGAAAAACGAGTGGGCTATGGGGCCACAATCAATTTTGGCACACGCAAGGGAAAAATAGTAGGCGGAGTGGTTTTCAGTGGCGCCGCTATTCTGCTCATTTCTCTGCTTTTCATCTTGATTGCCTTTGACACGGCGGAGTACAGCCTGCAGATTACGGGGGAACAAATAACGGTGGAAGCACCCTTTTATGGGATTTCCTTTGCTAGCCGTGAACTAAAATCAGTTGCTGCCTTGGAACACTTACCCTCAGGGATGCGCACTAACGGAGCCGAAACAAGTCGGTACAGTTTAGGTAACTATGTGCTACAGGGTTACGGCAAAAGCAAACTTTATATTCATAAAGGAAAACCGCCTTACTTAGTTATGGAATTAGGGCACCTGCATGTATTTTTCAACGGGAAAACAGCGGAACAAACCAAAGAGTACTACGCTGATCTACAGGCGTTGTTAGGCCGTTAGGGATCTCACTGCGGGCCGGGGGAAGGTACGGAAAAAGAAAAATCCCGGTGGAAGTTCTCCGCGGGACTTTTCTACTTCTGTTTCTGTTCAGTTCAGGCAAATTGGGTCTGCATGCCGCATTTTTCGTTTTTAGCCAAGCCTTTCTTCGCCAAAGGCTTGGTCTTCGCCATCTTGATTTGTTTCTTGAACAGTACTTCTTTGGCCACAAACTCTTCGTATTTCTCCAAATTGTAAAAGCCGGGGTGCAATGACATCATTTTTTCTTCCTCCTCATTGTTTTTGTGGTTTTGTTTGATGCTGTCTTCATTCTATCGCCTTCGGTGAGCGGTGTAACCGGGCGTAAGGGGGTTTTTCGCCTCGGGCTGCAGACCGAATCGGACTCGGACTTTAGCGCCTGCGCGGGGGTGGCAGGATATTTGCATCCTGCGGCGAATGAGTGAGTAACGTTAGGGGGAGGACAATGCCCACGGATATTGCCGCAGTAGCAAGTTCTTTAAAACAATATCACCTGCGCCACGAGGTAAGCGTCCGTTTGGCGAAAACAGCGATAGCGTCGGTGGAGGCCCAAAGCGAGGCGGTACTCAAATTATTGGAATCGGCTCAAGTTCTTTTGGACGATCCTAACTTGGGTTCCCTGATTGATGTCCTGATGTAATGGTGAATAACAAAAAGAGCGATCCTTGGATCGCTCTTTTTCTCTAAAGGGATTGGCCTAGAGGTGTGCCTGTTGAAGCGCTGCTACCGTTTGCTTGTCCCAGGGGACGCCGCCTTTTTCCAAGGCGTAAAGGCAGGCACCCAGGATGGGGGTTAATTCGGGTTTTTGCAGTGTAATATTGAACTGTTTCAACTCAGATTGCAGGGGTTTGAGAACAAAATCCCCCGCCTTGAAAACACCGCCGCTGTACGAAGCGGGCAGCGGCTCGGTGGGCGGGAAATTGAGCTGTTTGGCCAGCCCCCGGTAAGTCTGGCTTAGTTCCAAGGCAGTGTTTTGGTACAGCCCGATCGCGTGCTCATCACCTGCCAGTGCCGCCTCATAAATCAGCTTGGCCAGGCGGGCGATGGCATCCCGCTCATTGTCTGCCGTGATCAGCGGAACAAGGTCAAGATCGCGGGTTAAGCTGAAATGCTTGCGCACGATGGTATATAAAGCTGTTTTTTCTAAACGATTGTCTGCCTGCTTAGAAAAAAGCTGCAGCAGTTTACGGCCCAGCCAGTGGGCGGAGCCTTCGTCGCCGATAAACTCTCCCCAGCCCCCGCAGCGGGCGGTACACCCTTGCGGATCTCTGCCAAAACCGATGGAGCCGGTGCCCGCCACCATATGCAGCCCGGGCTTGCAGGCCAAAGAACCGGCCCAGCCCACTTCAACATCGTTGACACACTGATAATCCCGCCCGCCGACAAGTTCGCCCACCATTGCCTCTTGGTGGCGGGCATGTTCTAGGTTTTCACCATACCCCGGCAGGCCCCACATGCTGTAAGCGATTTGGCCTCGAGTAATCCCGGCTGCGGCACATACTCTGTCAAGTCCTTCAGTTAGAGTTTCCCGCACTTGATCAAGCCCAATTTGATCCGGATGCGATGTACCTGCCACATACGATGCTAAAACTTGCCCGCTGCGGGAGCAGAGGGCAAAGGCGGTCTTTGTGCCGCCCCCATCTACGCCTAAATAGAACATTGTTTCCTTCCTCTCCCTACACTGATTTCTATGTGAAGTGGCTATCTTTATTTTTCGAAGCTATTATAGCCCATTTCCGGGTGGGTTGCCAATC
>CAZVDE010000105.1:0-2087 GCA_964626065.1 uncultured Clostridiaceae bacterium
TAGCGGGTACTTTGCATGGCGTTATCAGCGAATTAAAGGGGCTGGCGGAACACCCCGTCTTTAAAACGGGCAGTGGGGAGGAACAGCGCCGTCTTTTACACGAACTGCACAGCAATTTGAAAGCGGGCTATGATTTAATAGGGTACGGCGGCCTGGACGGTATGTTTTTGGCTTCCACCGGAGCGGAAGGGAATGTGTCCGATCGGGATTATTTTCACGCCATCGTTCATGAGAAGGCGGAATTTGCCATCGGCGAAGTTGTGGTCTCCCGTGCCACCGGTGTGCCCTCCGTGACCATCGCCCACCCCGTTTATGACGGGGACAGGCTGCGGGGGGCGGTAGCTTTCAGCATTTCGCTGGACGTATTATCGCAGTCCGTTGACTCCATTCAGATTGGCGGCGCGGGGTACGGGTTCGTGATTAACGGGGAGGGCCTGGTGCTGGTCCATCCCAACAAAGATTTGCGCCTGGAGCTGACCCTCGCCGATTCGGCGAAACTTGGCTACACGGGCTTGGATGAGGTTGGCCGCAGGATGTCCCGCAATGAGGCGGGGGTGCAGCGTATTACCAATCCGGATGGCGTTAAAGAACTTGTTGTCTTTACCGGGATTCCTTCTTCGCCCGGCTGGCATTTGGGCCTAGTCATTCCCGTCGCACAAATGATGGCCGATGTCAATTATTTATCCAAAGCTATTTTCTTCATCGCCCTAGGTATTCTCATCATTTCCCTGATCGTATCCGTTTGGGTATCGGGCACAATTTCCAAGCCCATCGCCCAGATGTCTGAGGCCATGGAGGTCATGTCTAAAGGCGATCTTACCGCGCGGGCTGAGGTGAAATCCCGGGATGAAGTGGGACGCATCGGAGAGTCACTCAATGCCATGGCGGCAGGATTAACCGAAATTGTGGGTGCCATAACCGAAATAGTGGGTGGGACAGCCAGTTCCAGCCAGGAGCTGTCCGCAACCAGCGAAGAGTATGTGGCCTCTCTGCAGCAGGTGGCTTCAACGCTCAATCAATTCGCGGCGGGCATTCATGAGGTGCACGACAACGCGGTGGAGATGAACGAAACGGCCCGGCGCGTAAGCACCCTTTCCGATGAGGGTTTAGCCACAATGGAAGGAACGGGCGAAAGCATGGAGCGCATCCGAGATTCTGCACTGCAAAGCAAGCGTGTCATGAGCGATTTAGAAAGTTCGACTTATGAGATTAACGAAGTGGTGGCCCTCATTTCCGAGATCGCGGAACAAACCAACCTTTTAGCCTTGAATGCCGCCATTGAAGCGGCTAGGGCCGGTGAACACGGGCGGGGCTTCGCGGTTGTGGCCGATGAAGTGCGGAAATTGGCGGAACAGACCAAGACTTCCATCGCCAGCATCAACCCTGTCGTAGAACGCCTGCGGCAGGGGATGCACGAAGCGGTGTCCGTGACAGAGCGTACCAACGAAGATGTGGAAGCAGGTTCCCGGGCCTTGCAGGAATCACGGAAGGCCTATGGGGAAATTGCGGTGGCCATGCGCGATATGCTGTCCTTAATCGCCATGGTGGCGGAAGCAATGGCCGAAATCGATCAAGGCGGCGAGGAACTGGCGGCAACGGTGGAAGAACAATCAGCATCTATGCAGCAGATTGCCTCTACCGCACAGGCCATGGCCGGCATGGCCGACCGGCTCAATACCGTTGTGCAAGAATTTAAAATTTAGCGTAAAGGGCGTGGGCAAATCCGCGCCCTTCTCTCTTGTTTACATCGTTTGAGGCAGCGGGGATGGATTGCTAACCATTCCTGCGGTTTTTTATTCCGCACTTATAAAAGCCGCCCGGTGCAGTGGTTGGTGGTGGGAATGCGGAGGCGGGAAAGAAATGACTGCACCGGATCTCGGAAAACATACCGAAGGGCTGATTGGGTATGAATGTTCCCCACCGTTGGCCGCCCTTTACAACCAAGCAACGAAGGGCAAAATGAACAACGGCGGGCCCGGGTATTATTTTAGAAAAAGATTTAATGCCAATTGTGAAAAAAAGCTAAAGAATTCCTCCTTACAGACGATATATACAATAGAACAAAATACCATGCTGCAAAGACGGAG
>CAZVDE010000106.1:0-2073 GCA_964626065.1 uncultured Clostridiaceae bacterium
CCAACGGAGCAAACCAAAGACAAGTTCGCGATTAAAAGGCTCGAGGAGCAATTAGACAAGGCCGCAAACCTAAAGGCCAAGGCAGATCTGGTTGTTGATTTTTGCCTGAAATTTCGGGGAACACATCAAGATTTTAGGGCTGAATTGGTGCAAAGACTGATCCAAGACGGGAAAAAACAGGAAAACGACTACGCCTTGGGCTGTGCTTACACTGCCCTTACTTGGGATTCCATAGATAAGGGAAAATACAAGGAAGGGGCCTCCTTTGCCCGCCTAGCCCGCAAACACTACGCCTTAGCAGGGGATAATCAAAGAAGCCTGCAAGCCTTGAACGGCGAGGCCAGCGCACTCAAGGCTTTAGGGAAGTTCGATGCCGCGTTGGATAGATACCTGGATGGTTTAGAACAGGCAAAAGAAATGGGCAGCACTGCTTTGATAAACTTGTTCCTTTCCAATTTAGGCGGGTTAATGAACGCACTGGGCCAATACGATGAAGCCCTCGGATATTTTAGCGAATTATTTGATCTTATGGGCCCGGATGAAAAACAAGATGGCTCAGAATATTATATGATGGGCCTTTCCTACCATTTAAAAGATTGTCATGAGCAGGCGGAACCCCTTTTTCTCAAGGCCGCCAAGCTGAGTAAGGAACAGGGCAAGAAATATTTGCATGCGCTCTGCAATTATCGTTTGGGGCAGATTGAAATCTTGCGCGGGCACAGCGCGGAAGGCGAAAGACTGATTAGGTTAGTTTTGGCCACCAGCAGGGAAATAGGTGTTCCCACCCTCGAGACTCGTCTGCTGGTTGAACTGGCTAAAATCGAGGAAGGGCGGGGCAACCACGGCCAAGCCTTGCAGTATGCCCAGGAGGGGATCAAAATCGCAAGGGCAAATAACGCCAAGGAGTCACTGCTTGCAAATCTATTGGTCCTGGCCGGTGCCCAAAAGTCTGTCCACGATTGCGAAATGGCCTATGAATCTCTTAAGGAAGTGCGCGCTTTAGAACAGGAGCAGTACAGTACCAATTTGCTGAACTCGTTGAAAGTGGCGAAGGCTAGGCAAGTGCGCAGGGAAAACATGATTTACAAGGATTTGTATGAGAGAATTAACACGATCAGCCGCATTGGCCAATCCATAACCTCCACATTTGAACTGGAGGAAATCGGCAGGATTGTCTGGGATAACCTTAAATCCTTGCTGCCCGTCGACACCTTGGCCGTTGGCGTACACAATAAAGAGCATAACGATCTGCGCTATGAAATCTTTATTCATGAGGGGCAATTTCTACCCAAGTTTACTAAGCGGTTGGATCCGGGTGAACCCTGGCTGGAGGAAGTTGAAGAGGATGCGGCCTACTTTAAACTTCCCGGATTAATCTTAAACCATCCCGAACATACCCCCGCTGAAGCAAACCGTTCGCTTCTTTTTGCCCCTTTGTTTAGGAAAAAAGAAACGGTGGGCACCCTGGTGGTACAGTCTAAAGAACCGGATGCGTATCACCATTACCACCGCGATATCTTACGTGCGCTAGCCGCTTATGTGGCCATTGCACTCGAAAACAGGCGCCTGTTTTCCCACGTTAGAAAACTGGCAAATGTGGACGCCTTAACCGGCCTTTACAACAGGCGATTTGTCCTGGAAATGGGAAAAAAGGAGTTTGCGAAGGCCAAACGCTACCAAACGGGCCTATGCGTAATTGTAGTCGATGTTGATAACTTAAAGGAGGTCAACGACAATCACGGCCATGCGGCCGGTGATCGACTGCTGCAGGAAACGGCAGCTGTTTTTTCTAATAATATTCGTGCTTCGGATACTGTGGGTAGGCTGGGCGGCGATGAATTTTTGCTGATCTTGCCCAACACCGAAATCCCTGAGGCGGAGGGCCTGGCTGTGCGTTTAAGGGATAGCTTGGCGGGAACCCCCTTTGCCGCGGACGGAGACAGCATCACTATTCGGGCCAGCTTTGGGGTTGCCGAGTTTAACCCCGAGGACGGAACGATAGAAGACACCATTTTGCGAGCGGACAAATCCCTCTATCAATCCAAAGCACTGGGGGGCAATCTGGTTGTGGCA
>CAZVDE010000107.1:0-2049 GCA_964626065.1 uncultured Clostridiaceae bacterium
AAACAAGGTATTGCGCCTTGGCTCACGGATTGTAAGTTCACCCAAGCCTATTTTGATGTGCACACCGGGGAAAAACACCTGCGCCGCCACAAAACCCCCTTCTTCCACCCTTAAGTATGTTTTGGCCATTTCGTTCAAACCGGCGGATTTAATGGAGATGGAAGATGCGGCATAGTAATGCCCGCCCCGGCACGAACCGGCTATACGAATGTTTTGGCCCGCGGACATACTGCAGGCATAAACCAACGGCCCCGTGACCTGAATATCGCCCGTCGCTTCAATGCGCGCGTTTTGAGAGTATTTGACACTGACATGGGCGGGCGTGCTCAATGCATCCTCCAAGAAAGCCAAAACCTTTCGCAGGGCCGTGATGCAGGTTTGCAGTTCTGATACGGATTCAATCTCTAGCGGGTTAGCACCCCGAAAACGCAGGGCCACATGCTGCAAAATCGCACAAATCCGCTCTGCCTGATCCTCTTCCCCAAGCCTTTTTATACCGGGCAGTAGCCCGCACATATCTTCGCACAGCCGGGGAATGGCACCGAGGCGTTTTTCTAAAATCAGTTTGACCAAGTAACCATCGCCGCTCAGTTTAAGTTCCTGCATGGAAAAACGCGGATCCCGCTTAAGCTGACGCGAGATATTGTCGAGCTTTTCCATTAACGGAAGCAGCTGCCTGAGCAGGGCCACCAGTTTCATTCCCGCAGCTAGGTTGCCGCCCACCGTAACGTGTCCGCCAATGAGATTGCGGCCGATGGTAGTGCTGCCCCCGGCTAAGATTCGTGCCTGGTAAGCACTCCGGCCGATGTGCACAATGCCTCCCGCCCTAATTATTAACGATTCGCGCACATCCCCCGCCACAAGCACATCACCGGTAAAGTCCACATTCCCGGTGGTAATATCAACATCCGATGTTATGACCAGCTGCGGTTTCACGCAGAGCCTGCCCAATTCCATTGTGGGCCGGCCCGCAATTTCCGCAACCGCGATTGTTCCGTTTTCCACTAATGTGACACCGGAGCCGGCCGCAAAAGTGGCCCATTTTGGCTGCCTTGGTTCAACCCTCTGCCCATAAACATTCATCCCCGCCTTTCCCTCCTGCGGGGGATGCCAATACGCCAGCACTTCGCCGGGCTTGACCGATTCGATTTTGCCCTGATCAAACCAGTTGATCCGCTTCCCTTTTTGGTGCTTAATCCTTCTGCCCGAAAGATCATGCACCGCCTCAATTCGGCCGTCCACCGGCTGTATGGGCAAAATGCCCTTGGCTATCAAGACATGTTTATCCCTAAGGCCCGTACACGCCGCGCGCAGCGCGCCCATGTCCACTTTAGCCTTAACCCCTAGATTATCCAATTCTGCCAAAACAGAAGCGCAATCTATGGGCAGCGGCGCCTGCCTGCCCAATTCTCTGACCGCGACAACTAAATCGGAAACATAATCACTATCCGCAACGGCGTATTCAATACCCTCTACGAATTTTACCCGCAGCCACACTTCCATCTTGTCCGATGAAATTTCGAGGCTGAAAGAACCGGCCGCGGGCCTAGAGCGCAATTGAAACTCTATATGTTCCGCATTCTGCACAACCAACGGTTTGTCCACTCTTTGGCCGCGATGTAAAACCTGCAGGCACTCATGGGTACCCGCCGCGATGGTGGGCCATTTACCGCCCCGGCCCGGCCTTTTCATCCGCAGTTGCCCGCCCACAAGCGCCAGCCCACCGTCTTGGGCCGCAGGCCGCTGCAGGCGTTGCTGTTGGCGGGTATCTAAATTATCCAGCCACTCCAGCATTAACTCTAACTCATCCATCCTTACATCCTCCCGAAATCAAAAAATGCTTTTCACCCAGCCGCGGCGAAAAGCATCTGCGCAACTGGCTGGCATACACTACATCGTGTTTAGCCCCTTTAGCTTTGCGTCCCGGAGTTTCCCCCGGTTTGCCCATGTTTTCCCGCTCTGCACTAAAACCCGGGAAAACGACAACATTTTTACCCCGGCTTAATTTTTCCTTACATTTATAGCCGGGTTTTTATTATTATAACAGAT
>CAZVDE010000108.1:0-1910 GCA_964626065.1 uncultured Clostridiaceae bacterium
GAAGCATCGCTTCGAGAAACGTCGCTTCGTGCCCCAAAGAAGGGATTGGAGGATTTCTCGGATGGGATGCGCCATTGAGGCTGCCCCGTTACAGCCCCATGCTGCCGGTGGCGGGGGAGGCGGCTTGCGGTGCTGCCTTCAGGCATGAGATCAAATGGGACGGTTTTCGTGTTTTAGCCTATCATACACGGGGCCAAGTGGAATTGGAAAGCCGCGGAGGGTTTCTGCTAAATGATCGCTTTCCCTCCATTGTGGAGGCAGTTGCCCTTCTGGATCACCCGGCGGTTTTGGATGGCGAACTAGTGGCCTTTGATCAGCACGGGCGGCCAAACTTTTCCTTTTTGCAGCAAGGCATGCCGCCTGACGGATCGCTGCGTTACGTTGTCTTTGATCTTCTGCATTTGGGTGAAGATTCGCTCTGCCCCCTGCCGTGGGAGAGCAGGCGGGCCATCCTCGAATCTTACTGCACAAGCGGCGATACCATCATCGTTTCGCCCCTGCTGGCAGGAGATGCTGCAACGAACTTGGAGTTTGCCCGCCAACACAGTTTAGAGGGCATTGTTTCTAAGGAACGAAATGCGCCTTACGAGCCGGGCAGGCGTTCATCTTCTTGGCGGAAACAAAAAATAAAGCAGACGTTGGACTGCATAGTGGTGGGGGTTAAAATGGCGGCCGATCGGGTCCGTTCCTTTGGCGCGGCGCTTTATGACGGCGCGGGCCGCCTCATTTATGTGGGTAATGTAGGCAGCGGGTTAAGGGAGGGTGACCTTGAGTTTCTGCAGCAGGCAGTAGATCTGCTGAAGGTTGGGCTTTCTCCCGCAGTTAACCCTCCCGCCGAGGGGCACTTGCAAATCTGGTTCAGGCCCCATCTCGTTGCCGAAATTGAGTATCTGGAGCTGACCTCGCGCCTTAGGCTGCGCCACCCGGTATTTGTACGGTTCCGGTTTGATAAAAACGCACGGCAGTGCCAACTGGGGGCTGATCGCATTTGACACAAAAAGAGCAGGTACTCGTAGCCGGACGCACCGTTCAACTTTCCAATCTGGACAAGGTGCTTTGGCCTCAACCCCGTTTAACCAAGGCGGATTTGTTGGCTTATTACAGCCAACTAGGTCCGGTTGTGCTGCCGCACTGGCTGGGTAGATTTTTGACCGTGACCCGCTATCCACGGGGCGTAAGTGAATCCTTCTTTTATCAGAAAAATGTGCCGGTAGGCGCCCCCGATTGGGTGCGGACGAAAACGCGCCGAGATACAAGGTATATTGTCACCGATCATTTAAGCACCCTGATCTGGTTAGCTAATTCGAATGCTATTGAATTTCACCCCTCCCTCGATCTTGCCGCACGCGGCGGTGTACCGAGCTATGCTGTTATTGACCTGGATCCCACTCCTCCCGCGGGCTTTTCCGAGACTGTACAGGTGGCCAAATACTGTCATGAGGTATTGGAGGGGTTAAGTTTGCGCGGTTATCCTAAGTTATCCGGTGCAACCGGGCTGCATATCTACATTCCCCTAAAGGCGGCGTATGATTTTTCCATTACCCAAAGGTTGATTCAGATAATTGCGGAAACGCTGCAAAAAGCAGTGCCCCAAGCGGTAACCATAGAAAGGCTGATCAAAAATCGCAGAGGTATCTATATCGATTATCTGCAAAACCACGCAGAGAAAACGATCGTTGGGGTTTATTCACCTAGGCCGACCTTGAATGCTACCGTTTCAACCCCGATTGCGTGGGAGGATTTGGATTTATACGGCCCGGATGATTTCACCATCGAAACGGTGCCGCGGTGGGTAGAGGAAAAAGGTGACCTTTTCCGGGCTGTACTTGATGATCCGCAGGAATTGGAGCACCTGATGCCGTATCTTGTTTAGGGCAGTGCCCTAATGTTAGGGCGCACAGTTGCCGCAA
>CAZVDE010000109.1:0-1684 GCA_964626065.1 uncultured Clostridiaceae bacterium
GTTCTGGGAGAGGAAAAACGCTAGGGAGATCACCTAGCGTTTACCTACTCGATTTATGTTCAAAATGGTTGCTTTCAACGTAAAGGGTACTTGACGTACGCGGCAAAGCATATTATACTGAATGGCAGGATGTAAAGGTTACTTTACGCTCAGTTCCAGAATAGCAATGGAGGTGGTGGGGTTTTGGAAAACCGTTTAACCGAGGTCCGCAAAAAGCGGAAGATTACCCAGGAAGAATTGGCCGCTTTACTGGACGTGTCTCGACAGACGATTAGTTCTATTGAAAACGGGAGATACAATCCCTCACTTGTTTTGGCGTTTAAAATAGCCCGTTTTTTCGGAATGACAGTTGAAGAAATGTTTATTTACCGGGAAAAGGATACAATGTAAAAATATGACGGGCCACGATTATTTTGCAAAGGCAAGGTCTTCATAGTTGGGCCGCTGGTTCGCAGATCCGTGGAATCTGATTAAAGAGGGACATCAATAGGTAAAAATATTCCTGAAATGTGTTTCTGGAGGGGAAGCTAGAGGGGGGCGAAACAAGGGTTGGGATGACAGCGATGAATAAACGGAAAATCATTTTTTACTTCTTGCTGGCAATTGCCGCAGGATGTGCTTATGCAGCGTTACTTTTAACTCAAAACCTGTCGTGGCATTATTTACTATTACTCATACCGGCTGCAATCTCCGCTGCACTTGGCTATGCTCAATATCGTCTGCTGCAGAAGGAGAAATTGTTAGTTAAGCTGCGCGCGGCCTGGGGCACACCGGAACAAAAAAAGGATCGCGATTTGGATTATGCGGGCCTTGTTTTCCGGAGCATGCAGCCTTGCATCGGTGCAATTGATGATCGAACTTGGCAGGATTTGAATATGGATCTTGTCTTTGCGAAACTGGACAGAACACATACTTGGCCCGGAATGCAGCGACTTTACCAAATGCTGCGTTCCCCGTTGATACGGGAGCCGGCCCGCTTAAAACAGCGGTCGGAGATGATCCGCAGTTTTGAAGAAGATCAGGTCCAAAGGGAGGCGGTTCAACTAATTTTGGGCAAGATGGACGGCCACCTCGGTGCGGGCCTGCCAACATTACTTTGGGAAACCCCCCATGTGCCGAGAATGCATCCGCAGATAATCTACACAATCATGAGTCTCGCAGCGCTTTTGTCTCCTCTTCTGCTTTTCTCCGGGGTTCGCTGGGGGTTAGCCATCATATTCATATTTCAAATCAACATGTACCTGCATTTTAAGGTTCAAAAAAACATCAAGGCTTATTTTGAAGGTGTGCGCGTCCTCGGGCAGCTAGTCGTTGTTGCTCGAGAGCTCAGTGCACTTCAATACGAAGCATTGGCGGACCCACTGAGAAAAATTAGAACCTCCTATAACGAGGTAAAGCGATTCTTGAAGGTGACCCGCCATGTTGGGGTGGAAAGCACCGATCCGTTAATGGGGATGGCCCTACAGTATCATTCCATCTTTCTGTTGGCGGAAATAAGGGGTTTCTACCGGGCGTTGGATTTCATTGGGCAAAATCGTGATGCCCTGCAAACATTATTTCTGGCCGTGGGCGAATTGGACGCGCTTCAATCCGTGGCTTCTTACCGTACCTCTTTAAATTACTATTGTGAACCGGTATTTGTCGAAGATAAGCTGTTGACTGTGCAGAACGCTTATCACCCCCT
>CAZVDE010000110.1:0-1637 GCA_964626065.1 uncultured Clostridiaceae bacterium
GACGGGTGGGCATTGGCCATAGCGACACTAAAACCGGCCATCTTTAACATGGATAGATCGTTTTCCCCATCCCCAAAGACAACCATATCTTTTAAGGCAATTTGCACCGAATCGCTGACCATCTTCAGCGCATGGGCTTTACTGACGCTGCTGCTAACTACTTCTAGATTACCGGGAAAAGACAGGCTGGCTGTGACCTCGGGCACGTTGTCCGCCAATTCTTGCCGCAGTTCAGCCACACTGGCCTCATCACCGAGAAGAAGCAGTTTATGCGCCTCGGCGATCTTGGTTAAATCCCACTCAACACCATAATAACCGATTATATCGCCCTCTTGAGTAGAGAGAAAGTTGGTTTTTTCAATAAACCAGTCCCAAATGGTCAAAACATTAATACTCAAATCAGCGGCCGAAGCCCTCCCCATTATCTCCTGCAGCACCGCGCGTCCCATGGGTTTCTCAAAAATAACTTCGTTATCGCGCATCACAACCGCCCCGTTTAAAGCGATATAAAAGGGCGGCAGACCCAACTCTCGGGCGATGGGATCGATCGCTTTGGGCGGCCTTCCGCTGGCCAGCATAATTTGGGCGCCTGTGTCCTTAATCATTTGTATTGCTTGTTTTGTGGAGGGAAGAATTCGGTGGTCGCTTGTCAATATAGTCCCATCAATATCAAAGGCGTAGAATAGAGGTTTCGGCATATATGGGCTCCTTTAAATATTATTACCGTTATTTATTTCAACAATGAAGCCGAACTCCCTTCATTTTTATCTCCCGGGTAATCCTGCCGCCCGGCCATGTTCGCACACAAAAATTCCGCCGCAGCTAAACCACGGCGGAACCTTCCGCTCCATTTAGCCCTAATACTTGATTCTGCCGGAATCACTTGCGGGCTGCGCCGCATCAAAACGAATATTACGGCCATAAACCAAGATTGTGGGCCCCGGAATTTGCTCTTCGCGCCAACCATAACCGCTGCCCGTTTTCCTCATGTTAAATGTTAAAGCTGTCAACCCGGTTAAAGGAGGGGTCGTCAATTTCACCACTACCCTAGGACGCACAAATTCAACCGTATTGGAAAAACGTATCTGCCGCAGCCCGCCCTCCATAACACTTAATGTGATGGGGCCGCGATAATAGCCTTCATCCGTCCGGTAGTAGTCATCAACGACAAACCGGGTGCCATCGGCACTGTCCAGCAAGAAACCCAAATCGGCACTGACTTCCCATTCTCTGTTCGCCGGCACAATGTAATTTTCAATAGCCAAAATCTCGGATTGCTGCACCTCGATCTCCAGCACGCGGTAGCCTTCCGTTACCTCGACCTCGACTTTCTCGCCGCGGCGCGGCGCGGTGGGCGTAAAGGACTCTTGAATTATGGTCCGACCCGGAACGGTAACTCGCCTGCCGGTAAACACGGGCCTACCCCACGCATCAAGCGTGGGCGTAGAAATAGTAACCGTAGCCCGAGTATTGGCCGGATTGCCCAAGGCAACCTGCAGGGTCTTCCCTTCCATCCAGGCTATGCCCATAACCGCATCGTAATAGCCATCCCGCGGCGAAAAGGCCCCCACCGGAGCGGCAGCAAGCAAAAACAACAAAAGAAAAACACAGAATTTACGCATTCTATTCCCCCCCTA
>CAZVDE010000111.1:0-1591 GCA_964626065.1 uncultured Clostridiaceae bacterium
GGTACGGGCAAAACATATCTGTCTGCCTTTGACAGCGAGGACTTCCGCCGGGTGTTGTTTGTGGCCCACCGGGAAGAAATTCTGAGGCAAGCCGGGGAATCATATGCAAATGTCGTTCCCGGCAAATCGAAGGGCTGGTTTAATGCGGACGATAAGTCCACAGAAGCTGATATCATTTTTGCCTCTATTCAAACCCTCAGCCAGGAACAATACCTCAATCCTTCCTATTTTCCTCCGGATTATTTCGACTATGTCGTCGTGGACGAATTTCACCATGTGGCGGCGGATAGCTATCAAAGGGTGGTCAACTATTTTCAACCCCGTTTTATGCTGGGCATGACCGCTACCCCGTACCGCATGGATAACCAAGACATCTTTCAGTTCTGTGAAGATAATGTTGTCTACGAAATTAACCTGCAGGAAGCAATCAATAAGGACTACTTGGCACCTTTTCATTATTACGGTATTTACGACGATGCCACCGATTATTCGCAGATCGATTTTGCCAACGGCCGTTACGTGGGCGAGCAGTTGGAAAGGGCTTTGTCGACAGCTCCCCGGGCCGAGTTAATTCTAAAACATTACCACGAACATCGGCTTAAACGGGCACTGGCATTCTGCAGCGGCATCAAGCACGCCAATTACATGGCCGAAACATTTAACCGCCATGGAGTACCGTCAGCGGCGGTCCACAGTGGGCGGGGCCCGTTGGTAATGGAACGCAAGGCAGCTGTGGAAGCACTGCGCAATGGGGAAGTGGAGATTCTTTTTTCCGTTGATCAATTCAATGAAGGGGTAGATATTCCCGAAATCGATCTAGTGTTATTCTTGCGGCCAACCGAGTCTTACACCATCTTCTTGCAGCAGCTTGGGCGCGGCCTGCGCAAATACGAAGGCAAGGATGGGGTAACCGTTTTGGACTTTATCGGCAATTACCGAAAAGCCCACCTTATCCCACTGATTTTGACCGGGAAGAATCCGGAAGATGAAAAAGACCGAGTTTATAAAATGCGGGATCTGGCAGGGGCGGTGGCCGAAGGCTGTACATTGAATTTTGACATGCGGCTGGTAGATGTTTTTGAAGAATTGCGCAAACGGGATCCGCTGCCTGAACGGTTAAAAACAGAATATTTTCGTTTACGGGCCGAGCTGGGCCGTCGGCCGCTGCGGCTTGATGTCCATGCCGGCAGCGACATTGCCACCCGGGAGTTTCTCCGGCCCCGGCACCTGCCGCAGAGGGGCTATCTCCGTTTCCTGGCAGAAATTGGGGAGTTGAATTCTGAAGAGGAAAAATGGTTGGGCAGTGATCTGGAGGCATTTCTTTTGGACCTCGAAACAACCGCCATGACGAAGCTTTATAAGATTCCCACGATCCAGGCGTTTATCGCCGCCGATGGGCTGCGGCCTCACATATCCAGTGAAGAAGCGGGCCGGTCCCTCCGGGCCTTTTACCGGGATCCCCGCCTTGATGTGGATATGCGGGACAAATCGAGCAAGGGCTACCGGGACTGGCCTTTAACAAAATGGGCCAGCTTGGCGGAAAGAAACCCCATCAATTTCTTAGACAATAGCTCGCCCTTTTTTGAGTATG